>JACMMK010000520.1 GCA_014379045.1 Burkholderiales bacterium | reverse complement strand
TCGTCGTCCCCGTCGGCGCCGCAGGTCGTCGCTCGCCCCACGACCGCGTCGTCGTTGTCTTCGGCCACGGCCATCCCGTAACGAGACCTCACGGTCCTCCGGAGTCATTTCCATGAGTCAGTCGGCCACCGCCCCCGCCACCGCGCACGCCAGCACCTCGGCCAGCGCCCCCAGCTATTTCATCCCGCAGCCGTCGACCTGGCCGATCTTCGGTTCGTTCGCCCTGTTCTTCATGGCGACCGGAGCGGCGTTGTGGATGAACGACGAGAATTGGGGCAAATACCTGCTGATCGGCGGTTTGTGCACGCTGTTCTACATGCTGTTCGGCTGGTTCGGCGTGGTGATCCGCGAGAGCGAAGGCGGTAAGTACAGCGAGCGGGTCGACGCTTCGTTCCGCTGGTCGATGGGTTGGTTCATCTTCTCCGAGGTGATGTTCTTCGCGGCGTTCTTCGGTGCGCTGTTCTACATGCGCGTGATCTCGGTGCCGGGGCTAAGCGATCTGGACAACAGGCTGCTCTGGCCAGAGTTCACCGCAGGCTGGCCGATCGCCGGGCCCGGCATCCGCGAAACCTTCGAGACGATTCCCGCGCTGGGCCTGCCGGCGATCAACACGCTTCTGCTGCTCACGTCCGGGGTGACGATCACGCTGGCGCACTGGGCGCTGATCGCCAACAACCGCCCGGCGCTCCTGCGTTGGATGGTAGCCACGATCGCGCTGGGGTCGGTATTCCTGTTCGTGCAGGGCTTCGAATATGTGCATGCATGGAAAGACCTGAATCTGCAGCTCGACATGGGTGCGTACGGCGCGACGTTCTTCATGTTGACCGGCTTCCACGGTTTCCACGTGACGATCGGCACGATCATGCTGATCGTGATCACGGTACGTTGTGCACGCGGACACTTCACGCCGGATCACCATTTCGGATTCGAAGGCGTAGCCTGGTATTGGCACTTTGTCGACGTCGTCTGGCTGCTGCTGTTCGTCGTCGTCTACGCGCTGTAGTAGCGACTCCGATCATCGACGGTGGTCGACGATGGTGGCAGGCAACCGTTGTCGGTGACTGTGGTCATCGACGCCGCAGCCGCTGATGGTCGGCCGATCCCAGGTACCAGTGCACGAAGCAATGCTGCAGGCTGACGCTTTCGTTCCGCAGACTACACGCCGGAGCCGCGCAGCGTCAGCAGGCCGGTGAAGTGCGCGAGCATCAACAGCAGGAACAGCGCCATCGACAGCCCCACGCGCAGTGTCAGCGCACGTACGGTACGGGTCGAGCGGCCCTTGTCCTGAAACAGGAAGTACAGTGCCGAGCCCAGACTCGCGAGGATCAGTATCAGAAAGCCGACGATGAGGATCTTCATGCCAGGGTCCGCAAAACGATGCACGAGTCTAGTCGAAGCGCCATCTCCGACCGAGGGCGCCGGCGATGTCGCAGGTAGGCAGGGCGCGCAGCGGGTGCCCGCTTCGCATCGACGACAGTTCCGTCCTGAATGGATACCGACGCTCGCCCTGATCGCCGTGCTTGCGCTGACCGTGTCCGCGGGGCGGTGGCAGTTGCAGCGCGCCGCGGACAAGGTTGTGCTGCAGGGTGTGATCGATGCAGCGGCGAGTGCGGTGCCGGTCCCGGTGCAGTCGCTCGGCGCGTCCGCTGCGCTCGAGGCCTTGGCGTGGCGACCGATCGAGGCGGTGGGTCGGTTCGATGCCGAGCGCGTGGTCCTGCTCGACAATCGAACGCGCGAGGGCGTGGCAGGCTATGAAGTGCTGACGCCGTTCGTACTTTCCGGCAGCGCCGACGTGCTGCTGGTCAACCGTGGCTGGATCGCCGCGCCGGCGCGGCGCGACCGACTGCCGCAGATCGCCACGCCCGACGGGGAAGTGCGGCTGATCGGGCTCGCCACGGTGCCCAGTACGCGCTTCATCGAACTGCGCGCGCAGACCGACGATACATCGCGCTGGCAGAACTGGACGATCGACCGTGCGCGCGCGCGTTGGGGCCTCGATCTGCTCGCGTTCGCGATGCTGCAGACAGGCGAGACGAGGCCGGTGGGTGTGGTATCGGCGAGCGCGGCGCAAGGCGCCCAGGCTGCCGTCGTTCCGGCCGACGGTCTGATGCGCATCTGGCCGCGGCCCGATGCAGGAATCGACAAGCATCGTGGCTATGCGCTGCAGTGGTTCAGTTTCGCCTCGATCGCGCTCGTCGTCTGGATCGCACTCGCGATGCGCCGGCCGGCCGAGCCGGCGGCAGCGGAAGGTGCAGACCTGATCGCCGCGGCGGATGCCCCCGCCGACGCAGAACCGATCGCCCCCAATACCGCGCAAAGGGACCGTGCCGATGTCGCTCGCGCTTCGTAGACGACTGCCGCTGTTCGCACTGATCGCGCTTTGTGCGACGCCGGTCGTCGGCCCCTATCTGCTCTGGTTCTTCTGGCAACCGAGCGAGTTCAGCAATTATGGGGAACTGGTGGAGCCGCGCGTAATGCCGGACGTCGTGCTCGAACCGCTCGTTCCGGCGGCGCGCGGCGCCGGGACCTTGCCGTCGACGACAGATGCGACCTTGAGGGGGAAGTGGTTCCTGCTGATCGCCGACGGTGCCGCATGCGACGCGCGCTGCGAGCGCAAGCTCTATCACATCCGTCAATTGCGCACGATGCAGGGCAAGGACATGGAGCGCGTCGAGCGTGTCTGGCTGATCGACGATCGCAGCGAACCCGGAACGCGACTTCATGAATCGTTCGCAGGCACATGGGTCGTGCGTCGTCCCGACCCGGCGTTGATCGGGGCCTTGCCGGTGCAGGTCGCGGGCGATGCGCGGGACCACATCTATCTGGTCGATCCGCTCGGCAACCTGATGATGCGCTACCCGCCCGATGCGGATCCCAGCCGTATCCGGAAAGACCTCACCCGCCTGCTGAAATACTCGAGGATAGGTTGATGTATAGAAAGCTTCTAGTGATCGCGCCGATCTTCACCCTGATCGTGGTGGTGGCCGGCGCCTACACCCGCCTTACCGATTCCGGACTCGGCTGTCCCGACTGGCCGGGATGCTACGGTCAGTGGACTGCGCCGGACACGGCCGCCGAGGTCGCGCGCGCCGAGCAACGCTTCCCCGACGCGCCGATCGATTCGTTCAAGGGCTGGGTCGAGATGATTCACCGGTATCTCGCCGGTACGCTCGGACTGATCATCCTCGCGATCGCGGCGAGCGCCTGGGCAAGTCGGTTGCGCAAGCCGTCGAACAACGCGGACACGGTACGCGATGCGCACTGGCTTGCGACCGGCGTGCTCGTGCTGGTGGCGGGGCAGGCGATGCTCGGCATGTTCACCGTCACCCTGATGCTGAAGCCTGCCATCGTGACCTCGCACCTGCTCGGGGGCATGCTGATCCTCGCCGTGCTGTTTCGCATGGCAGTCGGCGAATTTGTCGATCGGGGCGCCGTCGCGATCGAGCGCGCAGCGCGCCTTGCTCCGTGGGCAGCGGGCGGGGTGGCGCTTGTGCTCGGGCAGATCATGCTCGGCGGCTGGGTCAGCACCAACTACGCCGCACTCGTTTGTCTCGACTTTCCGACCTGCCACGGTTCGCTCGTGCCGCCGATGGATTTCGAGCATGGGTTCCATGTGTTGCGCGAACTCGGCGAGGCGCCCGACGGGTCGCCGTTGTCGCACGAGGCAATGACGGCAATCCAGTGGACGCATCGGGTCGGCGCGTTGGTGATCACGGCGTATCTGGGTACGCTCGGCGTGCGTGCACTGCGGGTGCCTGGCGTGCGCGGCGCCGCGCTCGGGCTGCTCGTGCTGCTTGCGGCGCAGGTGGGCATCGGCGTCCTCAACGTCGCCTGGCTGCTGCCCCTTTGGCTGGCCACGCTGCACAACCTTGGTGCAGCGCTGCTGCTTTGCGCGGTCGTGATGCTAAGATTCATGGTGTCGCGCCCAGCGCGCTCGGCGTCCAACGCCAGGGCGAGCTACGGCGCGGGGGGCTACGGCGCTGCGATATCGGATGCATCAGCGCATGCCTCAGCGGGTGTCACGGCGACCGGCGCAGCCTCGTCGACGCGCGTACCTCGCCTGCCCGTCGAGGGGTAGACCCCCCGTAGATCCACCGCAGCGCTTCACCGACCAGCCGCAGCGACGAGCGCAGCGAACAGAGCCCCTTTATCGATGTCCCAGACCCTCGTTCTGTCCACCGGCACGCTGCGCCAGTTCTTCGAACTGACCAAACCGCGTGTGGTCTCGCTGATCGTGTTCACCGCGGTGATCGGGATGTTCCTCGCGACCGAACCCGGGACGTTGCCGCCGTTCGCCCCGGTGTTCTTCGCCACGATCGGCATCGCACTCGTCGCCGGCGCCGCGGCGGCGGTCAACTGCCTGATCGAACAGAAGCTCGACGCGATCATGGCGCGCACGCGCGGGCGTCCGCTGCCGCGCGGCACGCTCACTTCGCTGCAGACGCTCGTGTTCGCCGGCATCGTCGGTGGGGTGGGTCTGCTGTTGCTGAACAACCTCGTCAACGCGTTGACGATGTGGCTGACGCTGGCGACCTTTGTCGGCTATGCGGTGATCTATACCGTCGTGCTGAAGCCGCTGACCCCGCAGAACATCGTGATCGGCGGCGCTTCGGGGGCGATGCCGCCGGTACTCGGCTGGGCCGCGGTCACCGGCGAAGTGGCGCCGGCGGCACTGGTGCTGTTCCTGATCATCTTCGCGTGGACGCCGCCGCACTTCTGGGCACTGGCGCTGTACCGGAAACACGAGTACGCGAAGGCGGGCATTCCGATGCTGCCGGTCACCCATGGCGACCGCTTCACGCAGTTGTCGGTGTTGCTCTACACGGTGATCCTGTTCGCGTGTTCGTTGCTGCCGTTCGCCATCAGGATGAGCGGGTGGCTGTACCTGGTCTGCGCGGTCGTGCTGGGTGTCGTGTTCCTCCGTTATTCATGGCGCCTGTACACGAACTACAGCGACTGGCTGGCGCGGCGCACGTTCCGCTATTCGATCCTCTATCTGACTTTGATCTTCGCCGCGCTGCTGGTGGACCATTACGCGCCCTGGGCCTGAGCAGGCTGCTTATACTCGGCAGTCATTCGAACCGGGCGGCTGATCTCGACGCCATGCCCGGTCACCGTCCGGGATCCGAGGAGAGGCATCGATGAAGCAAGCCCAGGCCGGCGAGGCCATTTCACCGCTGATGTCAGCGCTCGCGTCGTACATCGCGGCGACGCCGCGACGCGCATTGCCGAGCGAAGTCGTCGAGCGCGCGAAGCTGCATCTGCTCGACACACTGGCCGCAATGGTCTCGGGTGCACCCCTGCTGCCCGGACGACGCGCGATCGATTACGTGACCGCGCTCGGGGGCAATCCGGAGGCGACCATCGTCACCACCGGCGTGCGCACGAACGTGGTGAACGCAGCACTCGCCAACGGCATGCTCGCGCACGCCGATGAAACCGACGATGCCTATTACCTCGCGCTGGTGCATCCGGGTTGCAGTGTCGTGCCGGCCGCGCTGGCGATGGCCGAGCGTGAGCGCTCGACCGGGCGCGAGCTGTTGCGCGCGATCGTGCTGGGTTACGACCTGTGTACGCGAATCTCGAAGGCGCTCGGCATCGAACATTTCCGCAGCGCCGGGCACTCGACCCATTCCTTCGGCGGCACCTTCGGCGCGGCCGCCGCGGCGGGTGCGCTCGTGCGTATCGATCAGCGTCAGGCCCGACACATGCTGTCCTATGCCGCACAACAGGCGAGTGGCTTGTCGTGCTGGGCGCGCGACGTCGAGCATGTCGAGAAGGCGTTCGACTTCGGCGGCATGCCGGCGCGCAACGGGGTGACGGCAGCGTCGATGGTGGCCGCGGGCTTCACCGGGGTCGAAGACGTGTTCAGCGGCGACCGAGGTTTCCTGCATGCGTTCGCGCCATTCGCGCGTCCGCGCGAACTCGTCGCCTTGCTCGGCAGCCGCTACGAGATCATGCACACGGCGATCAAGCGCTGGCCGGTCGGCTATCCCATCCAGGCCCCGCTCGATGCGCTGGCTACGTTGATCGAGCGCCATCGCATCGAGGCGCGCGAAGTCGAGCGCGTGCGCATCACCGTCGACGAGCAGGGCGCGCGCACCGTCAGCGGCAGGCAGATGGCCGACATCAACCTGCAGTACCTCACCGCGATCATGCTGCTCGAGGGCGACATCAGTTTCGAGGCGTCGCACGATCCAGCGCGGCTGCGCGATCCGCAGGCCGCCGCGCTGAAGGCGCGTGTCGAGCTCGTCGGCAGCCGTGAACTGTCGAAGGCGAAGACCACGCAGGCGATCGTCGAGATCACGCTCGCCCGGGCGCAGGGTCGATCGAAGTCGACGGTGGTGCGCCATCACACCCGGGCGGTCCTGGGCAGCGCGACGCGCCCCATGACGCGCGCCGATCTCGAGCGCAAGTGCCTGCCGCTGCTCGAACCCGGACTGGGCGCGCGACGCGCACGCGGCCTGATCGACGCGGTCTGGCGCATCGACCGGCTCGACGACGTGCGCGGGTTGCGGCGGTTTCTCGCGGTGTCGGCTGCGCGTTAGTTCGTGCGCCCAGCAGCTCACGATCGATCACCGCGTGCTCGCCTCCGCGCCTAAGTGCCGACTCGACCATCGCGCGGTCGGCGAGAGAGCCCGCTCGCTTACGTCGATCCCCAGCCTTCGGCCGGGGCCCCTCGCCGTGGGGCTCGCGTGCTCGCCTCCGCGCCTAAGTGCCGACTCGACCATCGCGCGGTCGGCGAGAGAGCCCGCTCGCTTACGTCGATCCCCACCCGTCGGCTGGGGCCCCACGCCGCGGGGCTGGCGTGCGCAAACCGCCCCAATCCCCGCCTGCCGGATCACGCGCGCGATGCGTTCGGTCTCGCTCTTGAGAATTGCGGCGAACGCCTGCGGCGAGTTGCCGACCGGTTCGGCACCTTCGTTGGCGAGCACCGGCTTCACTTCGGCGCTGTGCACTGCGCGCACCGCCTCGGTGTTGAGTCGGGCGATGATCGGCGCAGGGGTGCCGGTCGGTGCGAGAAATCCGGTCCACTGCACATGTTCGTAGCCGGCGATACCGCCTTCGGCGATCGTGGGCACGTCGGGCAGGGCGAAGCTGCGGCGCGTCGTCGTGACACCGAGGGCGCGCAGCTTTCCGCTGCGGATATGCAGGAGCACCGAGGGCAGGGTCGCGAACGACAGCTGCACTTCGCCGGCGAGCAGCGCGCCGACCGAGGGACCGCCGCCCTTGTAGGCGACATGCTGGATGTCGACCGCGGCGAGCGACTTGAACAACTCGGCCGACAGGTGTGTGCCGGTACCGGCGCCGGCCGAGCCGTAGTTGATCTGTCCCGGTTTGGCGCGCGCAAGCGTGGCCAGCTCCTGCACTGTCTTCGCCGGCACTGCGGGGTGCACGACCAGCACGTTGGGAAATGCCGAGAGCTGGGTGATCGGCGCGAGATCGCGCAGCGGATTGAACGCGAGCTTCGCATGCAGGCTCGGATTGATCGTGATCGACGACGACACCACCAGCGTCGTATAGCCGTCGGGATTCGCGCGCACCGCGACCTCGGTGCCGATCAGGCTGCCGGCGCCCGGCCGGTTGTCGATGACCACCGTCTGCCCCAGCCCCTCGGTCAGGCGCGCCGCGAGCAGTCGCGCCATCATGTCGGTAGAGCCGCCTGGCGACTGCGGGACGACGATCCGCACCGGCCTGAGAGGCCAGCCGTGCGCGGACTGCGCGATCAGGGCGACCAGCGCGGCCAGCGCCATCGCGACCGTGTGAGCACCGTGCAGACGCAGGCGCGCTGTGTTCATCCAATTCTCCTCGTCGCGGCGGACTGCGCGTCGACCCGCCACCGGTGAGCCGCACGCCGCCTGTTTTCGTTCTTCATCAAGGATAGCAGTCATGCGCTTCTTTCAGCCACCGACCGCACTCGTCGCCGAGGTGTTCGCGACGATTCCGGATGCGCTTCGCCGTACCGATCAACCGTCCACATGGATCGACGCCAATCATCCCGGCGCGCGCCTCGGGTGTTTTCTCGAAGGGCCCGCGTTCGACCGTGACGGGAATCTGTACGTGGTCGACATTCCGTTCGGTCGGATCTTCCGCATCACGCCGGATGCAGAGGTGAGTGTCGCGGCCGAGTACGACGGCTGGCCGAACGGTCTGGCGATCCATCGCGACGGCAGGATCTTCATCGCCGACTACCGCTTCGGCGTGATGGTGCTCGACCCGGCCAGCGGACGGGTCGAGCCGTGGCTCGCGCATGCGCGTTCCGAAGGGTTCAAGGGGGTCAACGATCTCGTGTTCGCCGGCAACGGCGATCTGTACTTCACCGACCAGGGCCAGACCGGCGTGCACGATCCGAGCGGTCGGGTGTGGCGGGCGAGCGCCGAGCGCAGGCTCGACTGCATCATCGACAACGGGCCGAGTCCGAACGGTATCGCGCTGACCCCCGACGACTCCGCGCTCTATGTCGCGATGACGCGTGCGAACTGCATGTGGCATCTGCCGCTGCGCGACGGGGCGCCGAGCAAGGGGGGTGTGTTCGCCTATCTGCCCGGCATGCACGGTCCCGATGGGCTGGCGGTCGACGAGGCGGGCAATCTGGCGGTCGGTCATGCGCGCGTGGGAATCGTCTGGCTGGTCAGCCCGATGGGAGAGATGCTCTACGCGATAAGCGCCGCCGACGGCGGCGGACGATTGACGAACATCGCCTATGGCGGCCCCGAGCGCAGGCATCTGTACATCACCGATTCGTATCGCGGCACGATCCTGCGCTGCGAGTTGCCGGTCCCCGGCTTGACTCTGTATTCGCATCGATGAGGCGTCCGATGAAACGCGTGGCTCTCGTTATCTTGATGTCGACGCCGGTGCTCGGCGTCGCCCAGCCGGTCGCCGTCTGGCCGGCCAAAGCGGTGCGGATCGTCGTTCCCACCTCGCCTGGCGGCGGTACCGACATCGTCACCCGCATCCTCGCGCAGAAGCTTTCCGAGTCGTTCTCGCAGTCGTTCGTCGTCGAGAACCGCCCCGGCGCGGGACAGATTCTCGGCACCGAGTTCGTCGCGCGCGCGCCGCCCGACGGCTACACGCTGCTGATGGCAGCGAGCGCCATCGTCCTGAACCAGGTGCTCGCGAAGAAGCCGCCCTACGACACGCTGCGCGATTTCGCGCCGATCACGCTGGCGGCATCGCTGCCGAACGTGCTCACCGTGCATCCGAGCCTGCCGGTGAAGACGGTGAAGGAACTGATCGCGCTCGCGCGCGCGAAGCCCGGCGCGCTCAATTACAGTTCCGCCGGCGCCGGCACGTCGCCGCACATGTCGATGGAACTGTTCCGCTCGCTCGCCGGCATCGATCTCGTTCACATCGCCTACAAGGGCACCGGGCCTGCGACCGCCGATCTGATCGCGGGTCATGTGCAACTGTCGATGCCCAACACGTTGACGGCCACGCCGTTCCTGCGCGTGGGCAAGCTGCGCGCGCTCGGTGTCACCGGCTCGAAGCGCGCCAGCGCGTTGCCGAACGTGCCGACGCTTGCCGAGGCGGGCGTTCCCGGTTACGAGGCGATCCAGTGGTACGGACTGTTCGCGCCGGCCGGTACGGCGCGGGAGATCGTCGCGCGCGTCCAGGCGGACGTCGCGAAGGCATTGCGGCTTCCGGATGTCGGCGAGCGGCTGGCCGCCGACGGGGCCGAAGCCGTGGGCAACCGCCCCGACGAGTTCGCCGCGTACATCCGGTCCGAGCTCGAGAAATGGGGCCGCGTCGTGCGCGAGGCGAAGTTGTCGCTCGAGTAGCGGTCCGTGGGCGCGTCAACCGCGACTTGCGTTTGGGCTACGTGTCGCCCGCGACGAGCGTTTGCTTCGATGTCGATCCCCATCTCTGCAAGGGGGGAACAATTCATGGACGGCGCGTTTCGTCGCGCACATGCAGTGGCGGTGATCAGCCGGCGGCGCGTTTGCGCAGACGCAGTCCGAGCAGTCCGACACCGCCGCAGAACATCGCCCACGCCGCAGGCACCGGCACCACGCGCGACGGTTCATCTAGAGTCAGGCGGACGTCGTCGAAGGCGTAGTACGTGCCCCCCGGAACAGTCGGCGATCCGGTGACGATCTTGATGCCGATCTGGTCGCCGAGATTCACATTGCCGGCCATGATCTCCGTGCTCGCAGAGAAGTCTGCGAAGGTTCCGTCGGCGATACCCGCGAAGGCGATTCCGACCCGGGCGAAAATCACGTTGCCGGTCGGCACCGAGAACAACTGGAAGCTGCTGGGCGTGGCCATGTCGTCGCGATCGGCGGGATTGCCGAAGCGGATCGAGAGGCTGTAGGTGCCGGTGGTCAGCACCGTGCCGAGCGCCTGCTGGACGATGGCCGACTGCGCAAGCGCCGTGTTGTTGCCTTCGGGTACGGCACCGCCCGGAAACGCCGCCGAGGCAGGTCCAGGGTTCAACGTTTGACCGCCCCCGCCGCCGCCCAGATCAAAGATCGACCAGCCCGAAATCGCGGTGGTGCCCGAGTTGGCGAACGCGCTCGACGTTTCTTCTGCGAGTGCCACGCTCTCGAATCCCGGATTGACGACGGCGATCGTCGCGGCGCGGGCCGAAGGAAGCGACGCACCGAGCAGGGCGGTAACCATCAGGACGCGGAACGTCAGCATGGCAAAGCTCCGATAGGTAAGATGTGCAGGCCTATCAGTCTAGTCGAACTACCGTGACAGGCATGTGTTCAACCCCTCGAGCCTCGCTCCGATGCCGAACATCGACACCCACGCCCACTTCTTCCCCGAACGCTTCATCGAACTCGTCGCTCGCCACGGGGGGCGCTGCGGCGCGACCGTCACCACCGATGCGAGCGGCGCACATTTCATCCAGGTCGGCTTGGCGCTGCGTACCGGACCGATCACCTCGGGCTTCATCGACCTCGACGAACGCCTCGCCTACATGGACCGGATGGGCATCGACATGCACGCGTTGTCGATGACCCAGCCGATGGTCTACTGGGCCGACGACGACCTCGGCATGCAACTGTCGATCGCCGTCAACGATGCGGTCAGCGCCGCACACCTGCGGCATCCGAAGCGCTTCATCGGCTTCGGGCACCTGCCGTTCCAGAACGCGCGGCTCGCGCTCGAGGAACTCGAGCGTGCGGCGACGCTGCCCGGGATCCGCGGCATCTACATGGCGACCGCAGTACGCGATCGCGAACTCTCGGACCGCAGCTTCTTCCCGATCTACGAGCGGATGGCCGAACTCGGCCTGCCGTTGTTCCTGCACCCGATGATGATCAACAACGAGCGGCTGAAGCAGTGGTATCTGATCAACACGCTCGGCAATCCGTTCGAAGTGGCGATCGCGGCGTCGCACCTGATCTTCGGCGGCGTGCTGGACGCGTTCCCCAAGCTCGAGGTGTCGCTGCCGCATGCCGGCGGCGCCTTGCCGATCCTGCGCGGACGCCTCGACCAGGGGTTTCGCATCCGCGCCGAGTGCAAGCACCTGCCGCGACCGCCGAGTGACTATCTGCAGCGGTTCACCTACGACACGATCAGTTATTGCCCCGAGGTGATGGACTATCTGGTGGGTCTGGTCGGCGTCGAACGGATCCTGATGGGCAGCGACTACTGCTTCGATATCGCGCACAACGACCCGGTCGGCGTCGTACGCGAAATCAGCACGCTCGACGACGTCGGCCGCGAAGCCGTGCTGTGGGGGAATGCGGCGCGGTTGCTGAAGCTGTAACTCGCACGCGGGTGCCAAGGCCCGCGCGCCCAGCCGGAGACGGCGCGATCGGAAGGCGGGCTCGTCGACGCGGTGCGTGAAACGACAGTGCGTGAAACCAAGTGGACTGGGGAGGGCGGCAGGATCATGAAGCAGAGAATCGCAGTACTCGGCGTCGGCGCGATCGGCAGCAGCATCGGTGCAGACCTGACCCGGGCGGGCCTCGACGTGACGCTGATCGATCAGTGGCCGGCGCACGTCGCGGCGATGAAGGCAGAGGGACTGCAGGTGCGGTTCAAGGAGTCCGAGTTCCGCGTGCCGGTCAAGGCGCTCGACCTGTGCGACCTGGCGTCCTCGAACCTCACGTTCGATGTCGTGCTGCTGGCGGCGAAGTCCAACGATACGCGCTGGCTCGCCGAGTTCATCCGGCCTTATCTGGCGCCGCGCGGAACGCTCGTGGGGACGCAGAACGGCATGAACGACGACGCGCTCGCGTCGATCGTCGGCGCCGAGCGTGTCGTCGGCTGCGTGGTCGAGCTGCAGGCCGAGCTGTTCACGCCGGGTCAGATCCAGCGCAATACGACGCGCGAGGGAACCTGGTTCACGGTGGGAGAGATCGACGGGAGTTATACGCAGAGGGTCCGGGATGTTGCCGCCTTGCTGACCGAGGTCGGCCGATGCGAGGTGAGCAACAACATCCATGGCGCGAAATGGACCAAGTTGATCGCCAACTGCATGACGATGGGGCCGTTCAGCCTGTTCGGACTGCGCAACTTCGAAGCGACGGCCCTCCCGGGCATGTTCGACATCTCCGTTCGACTGGGCCGGGAATCGATGGCGGTCGGGGCGGCGCTCGGCTACCGCATGCAGCCGCTGTTCGGGCTGCGCGCCGACGAGTTCGCAGGGTCGAGCGACGAGAATCTCATCACGACGATGAAGACGCTGATGTCGCACGTCGGGGGCGGCCGGACGGCGCCGATCCATGACCACCTGAAAGGGCGGATGAGCGAGATCGATTTCATCAGCGGCCTGGTGGCACGCAAGGGCCGCGAACTGGGCATCCCGACTCCGGGCAACGATGCGGTCACCGAACTCGACCGGCAGATCAACCGCCGCGAGATCGCGATGGACGTCTCGAACTACGCCGTGCTACAGGCGCGTATCGGGGGCGTTTCCTGAGTCCAGGGAAGCCGTTTCTTCCCGGAGGAGAAAAGAATGCACACTCGGCTCTTCCAAGTGTCGGCCATCGTCGGGCTCGCCGCGGTCGCCGGCGCATCCGTCGCCGCCGCGTTCCCCGACCGTCCCGTGCGCGTACTCGCCGCGTCTGCGGCAGGCGGAGGCACCGACATCATCGCGCGGCTGGTCGCGCAGGGACTAACCGAGACCTGGGGGCAGCAGGTCGTGGTGGACAACCGGCCGGGTGGGGGCGGTGTCATCGCCACCGATATCACCGCGAAAGCGGTGCCGGATGGCCACACGCTGCTCATGCAGAGCGTCGGCATCACGTTCGCCCCCGCCTTGTACAAGGCGCTTCCGTTCGACGTGAAGCGCGATATCGCGGCGGTCACGATCGTGGGCAGCCAACCCTTCATGCTCGCGTTGCACCCGTCGGTGCCGTCGAAGACGGTAGCGGAGCTCGTTCGGTGGGCGAGGGCCAGGCCAGGTGAATTGCGCTACGCGTCGGGCGGCGTCAGTGGCGCATCGCACCTCGGTATGGAGCTGTTTCGCATCCTCGCAGGCGTTGATATCGTGCACGTGCCGTACAAGGGCACGGGACCCGGGACGACCGCGCTGCTGTCGGGCGAGGTGCAGATGTCGATTGCCGGCATCAGCACGCTGCTTGCGCACGTGAAAACCGGCAAATTGCGTGCGCTCGCGGTGACCGGTGGCAAACGCAGTCCGGCGGCGCCGGACTTGCCTACTGTCGCCGAGGACGGCTTGCCCGGTTATTCCTTCGACGTCTGGTACGGGGTGTTTGCGCCGGGGAAGATGCCGCGCCCGCTGCTCGACCGGATCAATGCCGATACCAACGCGATGCTGCGCAACGCCGACGTCGTGCAGCGCTTTGCAGCCAACGGCGTGGATATCATCGGCGGCAGCGTCGATGCCTCCAATCGCTATATGCAGTCGGAAATCGTCAAGTGGTCGAAGGTGATCCTCGAGGCCGGGATCAAGGCGGATTGAGCGGGTGAAGCGGTCACGGGCGGGGCGCGCAGGCAGCGTCCGCGACGGCCTCCGGTGCGTCGAGCGGTCGGCGAGCGAGCCTGCTCGCTTACGCCGATCCTTTCACTTGGCAGGTGACGACGCCCTCTTTGGCGATTGTGGTGCGCTTGCAGCCGGTATGGCGGTGCCAGAAAAAACCGTGGACGAAAATCGCCTTCCGGTGACGAGGCAAAACCATATCGGGCGAGCTGGGCAGCGTCCGCACGTGCAGACGAAACCGGAAACCCATCGCATGAACGGCTTTGCGCACGAGCATTTCCGGCTTGGTGTCGACCGAACGAACCCTTTCAAGGGCTGGCCGCGTCAACCCGATGCACTTATCGGCCTGGCGCAACCGCAGCAGCCCGCCATCAATGCTCAGATCGCCGCCTTCGAAATCGCCTTCGATGGGTTAGCGCCCGCAGGTTCAATCGATAGTCAACTTCGCCTGCTTGATCACCTTGCTCCAGCGCGCGATTTCCGACCTGGTGTGCGCCGCCAACCGCTCGGCGCTCGCACCGATCATCTCGATGCCCTGGCTCGACGCCTTCTCTCGCACTTCGGGCAGCGTCGCAATGCGCATCGTGTCTGCCGAGATGCGCGCGATCACGTCCTTCGGGGTCCCGGTCGGGGCGTAGAGGCCGTACCACGTATCGATCTCGATCGGAAACCCCAGCTCGGTCAACGTCGGCACCTCGGGGGCGATCGACGAGCGTCGTGCGCTGGCCACGCCGAGCGCACGCAGCTTGCCGGTGCGCACATGGGGAATCGGCGAGATGATCACGTTGAAGGCGACCGCGACCTCGCCCGAGATCAGTGCCGTCAAAGCCGGGCCCGCGCCCTTGAACGGCACATGCGTGATGTCGATGCCGGTCAGGATCTTCAGTTGCTCGGCGGCGAGGTGCTGCGGGCTGCCGCTGCCGTTCGACGCGTAGGCGATCTGGCCGGGACGCGCCTTGGCGAACTCGATGAATTCCTTCAGCGACTTGACCGGCACCGACGAATGCACGGCGAGTAGATTCGGTTGCACGGCGACCAGCGAAATCGCTTCGAAGTCGCGCACCGGGTCGTACGCCAGATTCGGATACAGGCCGACCGACAGCGCCTGCGGACCGATGCCGCCCATCAACAGCGTATAGCCATCGGGTGCCGAACGCGCCACCAGCTCCGAGCCGATGTTGCCGTTGGCGCCCGGACGGTTCTCGATCAGCATTCCCTGACCCCACGCTTCGGACAGGCGTGCGCCCAACAGACGCGCGATGAAGTCGTAGCCGCCGCCCGGTCCCACCGGAACGATCAGCCGAACGGGCTTCGACGGGTACGGCGCCTGTGCCATTGTCGACGTGGCGAGGAGGGCAAGCGACACGAAGGGGAGCCACAGCATCGTGGCGAGCGCGCTCCGGGTTGTCTCGATCAGGTTTTTCTTGCTCGGGTGCCTCGACTTCATTCCTGCTCCTCGTTTCGTTTGCATTGTTCGCTCGGCGTCGATGCACGAACCGGTCATGCCGATCAATCGCCCTTCAGTCCGGAAGCGTCGATCACCTTGCGCCACTTACCGGTTTCTTCGCGGAGAAACGCGCTGAATCGCTCCGGCGTGGAACCGATCCCGTCGATGCCTTGCGCCGCGAACCGCTCGCGCACATCGGCCGTGGCGAGCGTCTTCATCAGCGCGTCGTGCAGACGCGAGATCACGGGTCGCGGCAGGCCCGCAGGACCGACGAAACCGTACCAGCCACTGGTGTCGTACTTGAAGCCCGCCTCCTGAATCGTCGGCAGATCAGGCAGCAGCGGCGAGCGCTTCGCTCCGGCCATCGCGAGCGCGCGCAGCTTGCCCGCCTTGACCTGCGGCAACGCAGACGAGATGCCGTTGAACATCATCTCGACCTCGCCGCCGAGCAGTGCGCCCATGCCTGGCCCGGCCCCCTTGTACGGGACGTGCGCGACCTTCACGCCGGCGACCAGGTTGAACAGTTCAGCGGCCATGTGGATGCCGGTGCCCGGCCCGCCCGAGGCGAAGTTCAGCTTGCCGGGTCGCGCACGTGCGAGCGCGACGAACTCAGCCACGCTTTTTGCCGGGACCGACGGGTTGACGAGCAGGACATACGCCTGTTCAGCCACCAGCGACAGCGGCGTGAAGTCGCGCAACGGGTCATACGCAGGCTTGCTCTGGCGCAACGGCTCGATCGCGAGCGGGCCCGAGTGGCTGATCATCACCGTGTACCCGTCGGGCTGGCTGCGCGCGACGATCTCGGCGCCGATGCCACCGCCGGCGCCCGCGCGGTTGTCGGCGACCAGCGGCTGGCC
>JACMMK010000519.1 GCA_014379045.1 Burkholderiales bacterium | reverse complement strand
GGCGCTCCCGTTCATGCAATCGGGAAAAGTCCGTGCACTCGGCTTGACCAGCCTCAAGCGCTCCCCGCTCGCGCCCGACGCACCTACCTTTGCGGAGGGCGGCTTCAACATCGATGCCTCGATCTGGTCAGGGCTGCTGGCACCCGCCGGCACGTCGCCTGCGATCGTCCAGCGCCTGAACGCCGACATGACTGTCGCCGGCACGAGCCTGGATGTGCGCGAGCGGCTCGCGACGGCGGGCAGCGAGGCGGCGACGAGCACGACGGCGGAGTTCGCCGCGATTCTGAGAGCGGATCTGGCGAAGTACGAGAAGGTCGTGCGCGCGGCCAACGTGCGTATCGAATAGATCGCAGGCTTTCGGCGGCAAGTACGATCACGATCGGCGAATCGCGTGCGCGACTGACCAGAGATTACGCGGGCATTCTCCGGACGCGCGCGCCATGCCCCGTTCTCGCGCTGCCTGGCGGCTCGCCGGCCACCGGGAAAAGAAGATCGGGCAGCGATACTCATGCGAAAACAGCCGGCACCGTGACGAGCGCAACCGCGAGCCCGATGCTGATCGTGACCAGGGCATCCCCGATTCGAGACCCCGTGAGCGGAAAGATTCTCATCGCGTATCTCCCTCAGTGCAACCTAGGCAAAGCAGTCGCCGAAGACACTGCGCGCCCGACGCCATTTCGGGCTCGACGCAAGTGCAGGAGATGATGACGATGGATCTATCGCCGGTCTGTGCGGTAGGCCACGCAACAGCTATTCCCAGTCCAACTTCGCTTCCCGCACGACGCGCGTCCATTTCACGATCTCCGCCTTGACCATCCCTGCGAAGGCCTCGGGGGTGCGCGGCGGTGCCACGTCGATGCCCTGCTCTTCGAGCCGCTTGCGCACGGGGGTCCCGGCTCCGAGAAGTCTGGCGACATCGGCATTGATGCGCGCGACGGCAGCCGGCGGAGACTTCGCCGGCGCGCACAACCCGTACCACGCGGTCACGTCGAAGTCGCCGATGCCCTGTTCCTGGAACGTCGGCACGTTCGGCAACTGCGGCGTGCGCGACGCCGAGCTGACCCCGAGCGCACGCACCCGCCCGGACTGGATCGCGCCGAGCAGGCCACCGGCCAGATTGCCGATCGACGATTCCAACTGCCCGCTGATCAGGTCGGCGAGCGCGGCACTGCCGCCCTTGTACGGCACGTGCACGACCTTGATCCCGGCGACGAGCTTCAGCAACTCGATCGACATGTGCGGCGTGCCACCGACCCCGGCCGATCCCACGTTGATCTGGTCAGGGCGTGCGCGTGCGAACGCGATGAATTCCTTCAGCGACTTCACCGGCATCGACGGGTGCACCATCAGCACGTTCGGCACCCCGCCGAAATACGCCGCGAACGCAAAGTCCCCGATCGGGTCGTAGGTGAGCTTCTTCCCCTCCCTGGCCGGAAGCACGCTGTGCGAGGCGCTGCACAGGAGCAGCGTATGACCGTCGGGTGCCGCGCGCGTCGTGTACTCGTTCGCGATGTTGCCTGCTGCACCAGGACGGTTTTCGATCAGCACGGGGACGTCCCAGAGTTCCGACAACGCGGGTGCAACGACGCGTGCCGAAATGTCCGACCCGCCGCCGGGCGAGAATCCGACAATGATGCGTACCGGTTTCGACGGCCAGGTTTGCGCCAGGGCGTGGCCGCAGCCGAGCGACAGACCGAGCGCGAGCGCTGCACCGACGATTCGATCAGGCAACGCCGGTGCGCACCTCGACTCGATCCTCATCCGATGCTCGCCTCGGCCCACCGTTGTCGCACACGCGTGCATCATTACTCGGGAACGATGCCCGCCGCCTTTACCACCTTGCCGATCCGTTCGTAATCCTCGCGCACGCGTACGTTGAACTCCTGCGGCGAGATCGGAAACGGATCGGCACCCAGACCGATCAACCGTTCACGCAGGTCGGGCGAGTTCAATGCCCTGTTCAAGATCTCGCTGATGCGCGCGAGCACGGCCGGCGGCAGGTTCGCGGGTGCATGCAACCCGGACCAGAAGTTGAGCGTCGCCTCCGGCACGCCCGCCTCGGCGAACGTCGGCACCTCGGGCATCAATGCCGAACGGCGCGGCGACAACACCGCGAGCGGGCGCACCTTGCCCCCCTTGATATGCCCGATCGCCGCCGGCAGCGTATCGAATACCATCGACACGTTGCCGCTGATGACGTCGGGATAGGCCGCGGCCGAAGTCTTGTACGGCACGTGCACCATGTCGACGCCGGTCACCGAACGCAGCAGCTCACCCGACAGGTGTCCGACGCTGCCGACGCCCGCCGAACCGAAACTGAGCTTCCCCGGATTCGCCTTGGCGAAGGCGAGCAGTTCGGCAAGCGACTTGAACGGCAGCGAGGCGTGGACCGCGAGCACGTTCGGCGCGTAGGTGACGATACCGATCGCCGTGAAACCGGCGATCGAATCGTACGGCAGCTTTTTTACGAGGTACGGTCCGATCGCCACGGTCGAGACGCTGGACAGCAACAACGTATAGCCATCGGCGGGGGCGGCAGCGACGAACTCGCTGCCGACGGCGCCGCCCGCGCCTGCGCGATTCTCGATCACCACCGGCTGGCCGAACAGCTCACCCATCTTCTGGCCGACGGCGCGCCCGACGATGTCGGAGACGCCGCCTGCGGCAAAAGGAATGACGAGGCGGATCGGCTTGACCGGGTACGCGCCGGGTCCGCTCCCCTGACCCATCGCGCTGAACGGTGACAGACCTGCGCTCGCCGCGCCGGCGCCCGCGAACAGCAACCAGGACCTGCGTTTCCTATCGATCAAGTTCGTCATCGCCGCCTCGTTCGTCGTCGCCGGAATCAGGGTCGTCGCATCAGTGGCCCTGTGCGGTACGGGCTGCATGCACGATCCCTGCCAGTTTACGCGCGCCCGGCGCGGCCTCAATCAGCCTTGATGCCGCGCTCCTTGATCACTTTCGCCCACTTCGACATCTCGCCCTTGAGGAATGCGGCGAACTCGGCACGGCTGTTGCCCACCGCCTCGACCCCGTCCTTGGCGAAGCGCTCGACGATCTCGGGCTTGCGGATCGCCTTCACCAGTTCGCCGTGGATGCGCTCGGACAACGCGGCGGGCATCTTCGCCGGTGCGAGGAAGCCGAACCAGTTGCTGGTTTCGTAGCCGGCCAGCGCCGGTGTCTCGGCAATCGTCGGCACGCCGGGCAACATGTCGGTGCGCCGCGCCCCGGTGAACGCGATCGCCTTCAGTTTGCCGGCGCGCACATGCGGCATCGCCGAGCCGAGGTTGTCGATCATGAACGGGACGTGGCCGCCGAGCAGGTCGGGCAGCGCCGCGCCGCTGCCCTTGTACGGCACGTGCACGGCTTCGATCTTCGCCATCGCCGCGAACAGTTCCATCGACATGTGACTCATGCTGCCGTTGCCGGCCGAAGCGAACTGGGCCATGCCCGGCTTCGCGCGCGCGAACGCGAGCACGTCGGCGACGGTGTTGATCGGTGAGCTCGCCTGCGTGAGCAGCATCAGCCCGCTGCGCGTGGCCATCGTCAACGGCTCGAAGTCGGCGACCGTATCGAACGGCAGCTTCTGGATCAGCGAAGGATTGATCGCGAACGCCGCCGCCTGCATCAGCAACGTGTGGCCGTCGGGCCGCGCGCGCGCGACGACGTCGGTGCCGATCACCGAATTGCCACCGGGGCGAAGATCGATGAGGAAGTTGTGACCGAGGTTCTTGGTGAGTTCCTGCGCCAGGACGCGTCCGGCGACCTCGGTCGGGCCGCCCGCCGAGTAGGGAACGATGACCCGCACCGGCTCGCGCGGCCACTCGCCCGCCTGCGCGAAAGCGCCGAGCGGCCATTGCAGGCTCGTGCCGGCGGCACCGGCAGCGGCGATGAAACGTCTGCGATCCATGCTGCGCTCCCCCTATGTGCGTCGCTCCCCCGCGCGGATCACTCCGG
>JACMMK010000518.1 GCA_014379045.1 Burkholderiales bacterium | reverse complement strand
GCTCTTCCCCATGGTGATGACCTGGGGATGAAAGACCTGGATGACGTCGGGAAATACCAGCTCACCACGGTCGTAGATCCGTTCGATGCCGATCCGACAATAGCTCTCCGCCGGCGCCCGCGCCACCCAAAGAGGTGGTGCCGAAGGCCGCGTCGCGCGCCGACATCGAGTTGAAAGCGAAGGAGGCCGCGAAACGTGCCGAAGACGACAAGCGCGCGGCCGATGCAGCGAAGAAGCGGCAGGACGAGCTCGCGAGCGAAAAGCTCAACGCGAAAGTGAAGGCACAGGCGCAGAAGGAAGAACAGGCAAAGCTCGCGGAGGCCGAACGCCTGCGGCGCGAGCAGGATGAACTCGCGCGCAAGGCGGCCGAGGCGTCGGCGAGCGCGCAGGGGAAGTTGCTCGCCGCATACGCCGACAAGATCCGCGCGAAGGTGCGCCGTTTCATCGTCGAACCCCCAGGGGGCGTACCGGCATCGGCCATGGCCGAGTTCGATGTCGTACTGATTCCCGGCGGCGATGTGTTGTCGATCAAGTTGCGCAAGTCGAGCGGCAACACGCTGTACGACGAAGCCGTCGAGCGCGCGATCCTGCGCGCGCAGCCGTTGCCGATTCCGCCCGAGCCGCAGCAGTTTGCACAGTTTCGCACCTTGATTCTGCAGATCCGCCCACAGGAATGAGGCATTCAGGGCACGAGGCTTGCGCGGTTGCACTGCGCAACGATGAACGCTCCCGACTGGTCGTGTCTGAATCTTTCTTCCGCGTCGACCCTTTAAGCCAGCGCTAACCGTTCAACGAGAGAGGGAGATAAACTTCCGACGCATGCAGAACTCGATGGTAAACACGGTTTCGTTGTTTCTCTCGTGGCAGATGGCACGAGCCGTGGTGGATCGCCTCGGTGCGTGGGTGCGTGAACTGGCGCAGCCGTTTAGACGATCGCGACCGAATACGTTCATGTCGTGGCTCCTCTGCGCCGCGCTGTCGACCTCCGTCGCACTTCCGAACGCACACGCGCAATTGACGATCGAGATCACCGGCGCGGGTGCGAATCAGTTGCCGATCTCGATCGTGCCGTTTCCCGGCGAGGAGCGCTTTGCGCAGGCGTTGACGCCGGTGATCATTGCCAACCTCCAGCGCAGCGGCTTGTTCCGCACGATCGAGGCGAAGGACGTGCTACCGATACCGGTACAACCGGCCGATGTGCGCTACCCCGAATTCGCCCGGCGCGGCGCGGATTCAATAGTCATCGGCTCGGCGAACGCGCTGCCAGACGGTCGGATCGAGGTGCGCTTCCGCCTGATGGATGTCGCACGTCAGGCGCAGTTGGCAGGTTTCAGCTACATGGTGTCGCCGAACCAGCTGCGTCTCACCGCGCACCGGATCTCGGATGCGATCTACGAGCGCCTGACCGGCGATGTCGGTGTGTTCAGCACGAAGATCACGTATGTGGAACGGCAGGGCAATCGCTTCGAACTGAAGATCGCCGATGCCGACGGGTCGAATGCGCAGACCGTGCTCGCATCGAGCGAACCGATCATCTCGCCATCCTGGTCCCCCGACGGCACCCGCCTGGCCTACGTATCGTTCGAGCGGAAGAAGCCGATCATCTACGTGCAATCGCTGACCAACGGGTCGCGTGTCGTTCTGGCCAACTTCCGCGGCAGCAACAGCGCGCCGGCGTGGTCGCCCGATGGCAGCCGGCTCGCGGTTGTTCTGACGCGCGATGGTCCGTCGCAGATCTATCTGATCAATGCCGATGGCGGCAACGTCCAGCGCATCACCCGATCGAGCGCCATCGATACCGAACCTTCGTTCACGCCCGACGGGCGTTCGATCCTGTTCACTTCCGACCGCGGCGGCAGCCCGCAGATCTATCGCGCATCGACGAGCGGTGGCGAGCCCGAACGTCTGACCTTCGAGGGCGCGTACAACGTGTCGCCCAGAACGAGTGCCGACGGTCGCAGCTTCACCTTCATCCAGCGCACCGGGGGCCGCTTCAACGTCGCGATCCAGGATTTCGGAACGCGCCAGGTGCAGGTGTTGACCGACACCGCGCTCGACGAATCGCCGAGTTTCGCGCCGAACAGTCGCATCATCCTCTACGCAACCGAGGTCAAGGGGCGTGGTATCTTGGCCGCGGTGTCGAGTGACGGACGCGTGCGACAGCGGTTGTCCGCCGGGGGCAGTGACGTGCGCGAGCCGGCGTGGGGTCCATTACTAAAGGCACAGTGAAAGGAACAGACATGTCGAATCATTCGGTACAGCCTCTACAAATGACGGGCGCGCCCGAACGCGTCGAACGAGGTGAGCGGGTTCGGCGCTCGGGAACGCGTCCGTCCGCCTGGCTGGCTGCGATGCTCGTCGCGCTGGCGGCAGGCTGTTCGACCACCCCGGATACCAAAGAGCAGCCGGGTGTGCCGGTCGACACGGTCGTCATTGGTGACAAAGGCTCGAAAGGGACCGCCGACCCGAAGGACACGCCGGTGGCGCCGGTCGGTCAGACGCCGATCAGCAGCACGCCGATCACCGCGGGCACTAGCGCGTCGGGTTCGCTGCCCGCGGTACTGCGTGATCCGAAGAACATGTTGTACCGGCGCAGCGTGTATTTCGACTACGACAGCAATGCCGTGCGCGACGAATTCAGGCCGATGGTTCAGGCGCATGCACGCTTCCTGCTCGACAACCCGCGCCTGCGCATCACGATCCAGGGCAACACCGACGAGCGCGGCAGCCGCGAATACAACATCGCGCTCGGGCAACGCCGCGCCGATGCAGTGCGCCAGGCGATGACGGTGTTGGGCGTCACCGAACGGCAGATGGAACCGGTGAGCCTGGGCGAGGAGCGCCCGCGTGCAACGGGCAGCGAAGAGGCGTCCTACGCCGAGAATCGCCGCGCCGATATCGTCTACGACGGTGAAGACAAGCCTCCGGTAGGCAAGTGATCGGCGACCTGTCGCGGCGCTGCGGTCGGTACGCGGCGCGCCCGGCGCGCGCCCTGACCGTTCTCGTCGCGCTCGCTGCGACCACGCCGACGCCGGCGTCGGCACAACTTTTCACCGACACCGAGTCGCGCAAGGCGATCGCCGCGCAGCGCGAAACGATCGCCGCGCAACAGCAGCAGCTCGCTGAACTGACGCGGCAGAACGAACAGCTGTCGGGGCGCATCAACCAGCTCGAGAACGCGCTCAAATCGCAGTCGCTGCTTGAGCTGTTGAACCAGGTCGAAGCGTTGCAGGCCGAGGTGCGCCGACTGCGCGGTCAGCAGGAGGTGCTTGCGAACTCGATCGAGACCGGCGCGCGGCGGCAGCGCGACACGTACATCGATCTGGATTCGCGTCTGAAGCGGGTCGAGGCGC
>JACMMK010000517.1 GCA_014379045.1 Burkholderiales bacterium | reverse complement strand
GTCGGCGGCCGTGCCGGCAGAATCGTCACCGGCCGCGTCGGCGGCCAGACGCCGGGCTTCGAGCAGGTGGGTGTGAATTGCGCGGACCAGTGTCTGGCAACCGGTGCCGGCGATCGCCGAGATCGCGAATACCGGGGCCTTCCAGCGCAACCGGCGCACGATGTCGCGCTGCAGTCGCTCGATCTCGCCGTCGGGCAGCGCATCGATCTTGTTCAGGATCAGCCAGCGCGGCTTGCGCGCGAGCGCAGGGTCGTACTTCTTCAACTCGCGCGCGATCGTGCGCACGGCGGTGACCGGATCCTGCGACGGATCGGCGACGTCGACGAGGTGCAGGAGCAGATGCGTACGCTGCAGATGGCGCAGGAACTGGTGGCCCAGCCCGGCCCCTTCGGCGGCGCCCTCGATCAGTCCCGGGATGTCGGCGATCACGAAGCTGTGGTCGATATCGACGCGTACGACCCCCAGGTTGGGGTGTAGCGTAGTGAACGGATAGTCGGCTACCTTCGGTCGCGCCGCCGATACCGCGCGAATCAACGTCGACTTGCCGGCGTTCGGCATGCCGAGCAGCCCGACATCGGCGAGCACGCGCAGTTCGAGCCGAAGCTTGCGGGTCTCACCGGGCTCACCGGGGGTCGACTGGCGCGGCGCGCGGTTGATGCTCGACTTGAAATGGAGGTTGCCGAGTCCTCCCTTGCCGCCGCGCGCCAGCAGCGCGCGCTCGCCGTCGCGCGCAAGATCGGCGATCGGCGCATTGGTCTCGGCGTCGTACACCAGCGTGCCGACCGGCACTCTCAGGCTGATGTCTCGTCCGGCCGCCCCGTAACAGTCCGCGCCCATGCCGCGCTCGCCGTGGCCGGCGCGGTGGATGCGCGCGAAGCGATAATCGACCAGCGTGTTGATGTTGCGGTCAGCGACCGCATGGATGCTGCCACCGCGACCGCCATCGCCGCCATCAGGACCACCCCGCGGCACGTATTTCTCGCGCCGGAAGCTCGCCGCGCCATCGCCGCCGTTACCGGCAAGCACTTCGATCGTGGTCTCGTCGACGAATTTCATCTGGGGTCAATCCAACGTCGCGAAGTCGTGCGCAGCATCTCCAGCGCCTGAATCGCTCGCGCGCAAGCGCGCCCGCGACCGTCGTCCCGAACGCGCATCGCGCTCCCGCAAAACAAAAAGCCCTGCCGTCGCCGACAGGGCTCAGCGGAGGCGGGCAGTGCTCAGCCCGGCACGATGCTGACCGTGGTGCGCAGCTGCTCACCTTTGTTCTCGAACCTTACCAGGCCGTGGATCAGCGCGAACAGCGTATGGTCGCGTCCGATGCCGACATTGTCGCCGGCGCGCATCTTGGTGCCGCGCTGGCGCACGATGATCGACCCGGCGGTCACCGCTTCGCCGCCGTAGCGTTTGACGCCGAGGCGCTTCGACTGAGAATCACGCCCGTTGCGCGAACTGCCACCGGCTTTCTTGTGTGCCATGAAAAGACTCCTTTTTGCAGATCAGGCCTGAATCGTGTCGATACGCACCTGCGTATACGACTGACGGTGGCCCTGGGTACGGCGGTAGCCCTTGCGGCGCTTCATCTTGAAGATGCGAACCTTGTCGCCGCGCCCTTCGCCGATGACTGTGGCACCGACCGAGGCGTTGGCGAGGAGCGGCGTTCCGACCGACAGCGCGTCGCCGTCGGCAACCATCAACACACGGTCGAGCGCGATCGCGTCGCCGACGGAAACCGCAAGTTTTTCGATGTTCAATTTATCGCCGACGGCTACACGATACTGCTTGCCGCCGGTCTGGATGACCGCATACATGGGAAACTCCTGAATCACGATACGCTTTGCCCGATCGATACGCGGTACTGCGTGCGTACTGCTTGCCTCGTAGGGTCCAGTCGCCTGGTACCCCTCGAAACAGGCCATCGAGACAGGCGAATCGCGGTGCCGCCGGGATAGAACGTCGGG
Source organism: Burkholderiales bacterium (assembly GCA_014379045.1). Lineage (GTDB taxonomy): Bacteria > Pseudomonadota > Gammaproteobacteria > Burkholderiales > CAIKXV01 > CAIKXV01. The sequence goes on along the minus strand of JACMMK010000517.1, from coordinate 6,871 downwards.
AAAGTCGTGAAAAGCCAAACGCGAAGCGATTTGCACCACGATCTCGCGCCACCACCGCAATGAACGCAACGACCGCCGCTCGATGGCGTAACCCGTAATTGTACCGGGCAGTTCGGTTGCGGTCAAAGGGGGTCGGGGTTGGGCGAGACCGTTGCCGTCGTTTACTGCCGTCGTGAAGTGCGGCAGAAACGGACGTGCCGGGTCCCGGCACATGCTGCCCGGTCAGCGTCCCTGCGGGTCAGAGCCGCGTTGCGCTGTGCTATTCTGACCGCAGATGCCGTCGCCCCTGCTCTGCACAGTGTGTTGAACCCGATGGAAACCTTTCGCAGGCTGATCCAGGAAGATCTGGAAGCGGTGGAAACGGTCATTCGGGACCGTCTGGCCTCCGACGTCCCGTTGATCCGGCAGGTGGCGGCGTACCTGGTATCGGGCGGCGGCAAACGACTGCGCCCGGCATTGGTCCTGCTCGCCGCGGGAGCCTGCGGCTACAAGGGCGTCGCGCACCGTGAAATCGGCGCCGTGGTCGAATTCATCCATACGGCTACGCTGTTGCACGACGATGTCGTCGACGAGTCGAGCTTGCGCCGCGGTCGCGCGACGGCCAACGAACGTTTCGGCAATGCGGCGAGCGTGCTCGTCGGCGATTTCATCTATTCGCGCGCATTCCAGATGATGGTCGGCGTGCGCGATCTGCGCGTGCTCGAGGTGCTGGCGGACGCCACGAACGTGATCGCCGAAGGCGAAGTTCTGCAGTTGCTCGGCGTGCGCAATCCTGACCTCACCGAGACGGAATACCTGCGCGTCGTGCGCTCGAAGACGGCGAAGCTGTTCGAGGCTTCGGCGCGGCTGGGGGCGGTTCTGGCGGGCGACACCGAGGTTCGCGAGCGCGCGTTGGCGGCGTACGGCATGCACCTGGGCACCGCCTTCCAGTTGATCGACGATGTACTCGATTACTCGGGCGACCGCGCGAGCATCGGCAAGAATCTGGGCGACGACCTTGCCGAAGGAAAGTCGACATTGCCGTTGATCCATGCGCTTGCCAATGCGCGCGTCGACGAGCGGGCGATGTTGCGGCAGGTGATCGAAGAGGGCGCGGTCGATCGCTTCGATCAGGTGTTGGGCGCGCTCGAGCGCTGCGGGGCCCTCGACTATGCGCGCGAGCAGGCGATCGGCGAAGCCGCGCTCGCCCGGGCCGCGCTCGCGCCGCTTGCCGATTCGAAGTTTCGCGATTCTCTGATAGACTTCGCCGCCTTTGCCGTGGGGCGCGAAGTCTGACGTGTCCCGCGACGTGTCGACAGCGTTGCGCGGCAGGTTCGGTGCATGAACGTGGTGGCTGGCAGCGAGCAGCAAGCAGCAAGTCGACGCAGCAATGACAGCGCATTCGGGGTGTAGCTCAGCCTGGTAGAGTACTGCGTTCGGGACGCAGGAGTCGGAGGTTCGAATCCTCTCACCCCGACCAGGCGCCTTGATCCCGTGAGGTGTCCGATGGCCCGAGTGGCCTATGCCGAAGAAGCCGAGCAGCCGGAACTGGCGCAGCGCATCCGTGCGCAACGCGGCGGCAAGATGCTGAACCTCTATCGGATGTTGATGAACAGCCCCGCGCTGGCCGAAGGCTGGCTCGCATTGCTCACCGCCATCCGCCAGCAGTGTGCGCTCCCCGCCCGATATCGCGAGCTGGCAATCCTGCGCGTGGCGGTGGTGAACGAAGCGCCGTATGAATTCGCCGCGCACGTGCCGTTTGCGCGTGCCGAAGGCATCAACGAGGCGCAGATCGAAGGATTGCGAACGCTCGCGGTCGGTGCGGTGGATACGCAGGCGCCGCTCTACGACGAGACGATGCGTGCCGTGATCGCGTACGCCGATTCGATGACTCGCGAAATTCATGTGCCCGACGCCGTGTTCGCGCAGGTCTCGCGGCATTTCGATGCGCAGCAGATGGTCGAACTGACGGCGACGGTCGGCGCCTACAACATGGTGTCGCGGTTCCTGGAAGCGCTGCAGATGGATCCCGAGACCGCTGCGTGACGAGGGCGTTGCGGTGACCAAGTATCTGGTGTTGATCCTCGTCATCGGCGTGGTTATCTGGCTCGTGACCGCCGCGAACGCGCGCGCGCGTGCGCAATCCCGCCGGGGTGAGCAGACCGCTTCAACGCCGGTACAGGACATGGTGCGGTGTGCCCATTGCGGCGTGTTCCAGTCGAAGGCGGACAGCTTCGAGGCTCGCGGCGTCTACTTCTGCAGTCGGGAACACGAGCGCCTTCGGTGAGCGTCCGGCTGGCGCCGGGTCGGCGGTGAGCGAGAGCGTCTCCGGCGCGCGTCGGCGCGACACCCGTCTCGGTGATGGCAAGGCAGGCGGCGGCCATCCTGCGCTCGGAGACCTCGCCCGCGTGGCCGAGGCAAGCGCGCCGGTCGCGGCCTACCGCGATGAGTTCTGGCGCTCGTTGCTGTATTTCAACGTTTATCGGTCGCTGATTCCAGTGGTGCTGGTCACGATCTGGCTGGTCGGCGACCAACTCCTGTTTGGCACGCAGCATCCGCAGCTGTTTCTCTGGTCGGTCGGGCTCTATGCGCTGTTCGGTGCGATTGCGTTCGTCGGCATCTTCGCGAGGCAGCCCGACTTCGAGACCCAGCTCACCGCGCACTCGCTCGCCGATGTCCTGTTCCTCGTCCTGGCGATGCATGCCAGCGGTGGCATCTCGAGCGGAATCGGACTGTTGCTGCTTGCTTCGCAGGCAGGTGCGGCGTTGATCAGCCGGGGGCGCATGATGTTGTTCTACGCCGCCGTCGGGTCCCTTGCGGTCCTCGGCGAGCAGAGTTACCGCGTGCTCGCGCTCGGCGGTGCCTCCGCGCAGTTCCTGCAGTCGGGCCTTCTCAGCATCGGCTATTTCGCCACCGCGTTCGTCGCGCGCTCGCTCGCGCGCTACGCCGTGGCGAGCGAGCAACTCGCCGAGCAGCGCGGCGTCGATCTGGCGAACCTGTCGCAGGTGAACCGGTTGATCATCCAGGATATGCAGGACGGGGTACTCGTGGTCGATGAACGCGGCACGATCCGCCAGATCAATGCGCGCGCAGTCGAGTTGCTCGGTGGCCACAGACTGCCCGAGCGGCTGGCGACACTGATCGACTATGCGCCGCTGGTCGCCGAAGCCTACGCACGCTGGCAGCGCGACCCGCAGGCACCCCTGCAGCCACTCGCCATGCCACGGGAGTCGAAACCCGGACCGCGCCAGGTGGCGGTGCGTCCGGTCCCGGTGGGTGGCGATGCGAGCGGCCGCGCGGTGATCTTTCTCGAGGACCTGTCGCGGATACAAGCGCAGGCGCAGCAGTTGAAGCTCGCCGCGCTCGGCCGGCTGACCGCGAACATCGCGCACGAGATCCGTAACCCGTTGTCGGCGATCAACCACGCGACCGAGTTGCTGCAGGAGACCGAGTCCGCGTCCGAGACCGACGCGCGCCTGCTCCAGATCATTCACGACAACACCCGTCGCATCGACGGCATGGTGCAGGAAGTGCTCAAGTTGAATCGTCGAGACCGTGTGCATCGCGAGGTGGTCGGGCTCGGTGAATACCTGGCGACCTTCGCCGATGATTTCTGTCGCAACGAGCGGATCGACAATACGGTGCTGCGTGTGGAGACGTTGCCCCTCGCGCGCGCGCCGCAAGGGGGCCTCGCAGCGCGCGCGGACGCCGGGCTCGCCGTCCAGTTCGATCGCAGCCATCTGAACCAGGTCATGTGGAACCTGTGCCGCAATGCGTTGCGGCACGGCCAGCAGGGTGCCGGCAGCATTCGCGTCGTCGCACGTGCCTCAGCCGGTGCGGACGCGGCCGACGGGGCGTTCATCGACGTGATCGACGATGGTCCCGGCGTACCCCCGGACGTGCAGCCGCAACTGTTCGAACCGTTCTTCACCACGGTCAATAGCGGCACCGGCCTCGGTCTATACTTGGCGCGTGAACTTGCCGAGGCGAACGGTGCGACGCTCGAGTTCGCCGCCGGGCCCCCGCCCACCCGGTTCACTTTGCATTGCAAAGCGGCCGGATGAACCCGGCGCGACGAGGCAGCCATGATGCGAATGACAGGATCGAGGCTCCGAGCATGAAGGCGCGCGCGCTGATCGTCGACGACGAGGCCGACATCCGCGAACTGCTGAGCATCACGTTGACCCGCATGGGGTTGACGACCGATGCGGCCGAGAGCGAGTTCGAGGCGAAGCGATTGCTGCAGAAGCAGCAGTACGACGTGTGTCTGACCGATATGCGACTGCCCGACGGTGACGGGCTGGCTCTGCTCGAACATACCGCGCGCTTCTGGCCGAAGATGCCGGTCGCTGTGATTACAGCGTACGGCAGTGCCGAGAACGCGGTGGCCGCGTTGAAAGCGGGGGCGTTCGACTATCTGTCGAAGCCGGTGCAGGTGTCGCAGTTGCGCGCGCTGGTCAAGTCGGCGCTCAAACTGTCGGAGGCGGCCGGCGCCGGGGACGAGACGCCGTTGGAGGACGACGCGAGTCGCGCAATGCACTCGTTGCTAGGCGAAAGCGTGCCGATGCGCCAGACGCGCGCGATGATCGACAAGCTCGCGCGCAGCCAGGCTCCGATCCACGTGTCGGGCGAATCGGGCTGTGGCAAGGAACTGGCGGCAAAGCTGATCCATACCAAGAGCGTGCGCCACGAGCGTGCGTTCGTTCCGGTCAACTGCGGAGCGATCCCGGAAAACCTCGTCGAGAGCGAGTTCTTCGGCTACCGCAAGGGGGCGTTCACCGGGGCCGACGGCGAGCGCGGCGGTTTCTTCCAGGCGGCCGACGGGGGCACGCTGTTTCTCGACGAGGTTGCTGAACTGCCGTTGCTGATGCAGGTGAAACTGCTGCGCGCGATTCAGGAGAAGCGCGTGCGCAAGGTCGGCTCGACGCAGGAAGAGGCGGTCGACGTGCGCGTGATCTCGGCGACGCACAAAGATCTCGCCGACGAGGTGAAGAACGGGCGGTTCCGCCAGGATCTGTTCTATCGCCTGAACGTGATCGAGCTGAAGATGCCGGCGCTGCGCGATATGCCCGAAGACATCGGGCTGCTGGCCCAGGCCTTCCTGCGTCGGCGCAGCGAAGCGGAGGGAGGCGCGCCCGCGTTGAGTGCAGGCGCGTTGCGGGCGCTCGAGGATTATCCGTTCCCGGGCAACGTGCGCGAACTGGAGAACGTGCTCGAGCGCGCGCTCGCGTTGCGCTCCGGCACCGAGATCACGCGCGACGACTTGCAGTTGAAGCCCACTTCCGTCGATGCGGTCGACATCCGCAGCCTGCCGCTCGAGGACTATCTCGCGACGATCGAGAAGCAGGCGATCGTCGAGGCCCTGGAGAAGACCCGCTACAACCGGACTGCGGCGGCGAAGGTGCTCGGTATCTCGTTTCGGCAGTTGCGCTACCGGATGGAGCGGCTTGGCATCGAGTGACCGGCGTCGGCCGCGCGCGCAGGGCGCGCGGATTCAAACACCGATCGACGGGGAGCCCGACGTCGGCTCGGGAAGCGACCGCGAACACGAGGCCAAGCCCGGTGCCGGGCCGGTGCTCGATGCGGCCGGCCGGTTGCGCGATGCGACCCAGGTGCCTTCGCCCAACTGCGATGAGCGGCCAGCGGGTGTCACGATCGATCTGCTGGTCGTGCACAGCATCAGTCTGCCGCCTCAGGTGTATGGGGGCAACGAGATCATCGATCTGTTCCTGAACCGGCTCGACCCTGCAGGTCATCCGTTCTTTGCGTCGCTGCTGGGCCTGCGCGTATCGGCGCATTTCCTGATTCGCCGTGACGGCGGCCTCGTGCAGTTCGTCCCGTGCGCCAAACGCGCCTGGCACGCCGGCGTCTCGAACTTCCAGGGACGCGAACGCTGCAACGATTTCTCCATCGGCGTCGAGCTCGAGGGCAGTGACGCCGATCGGTTCGAGATGGCCCAGTATCGACGGCTCGCGCAACTTACCCATGCGCTGCGCCGGCGTTATCCGCTCGACCACATCGCCGGCCACGCCGAGATCGCTCCGGGGCGCAAGACCGATCCCGGCCCGTTCTTCGACTGGGCACGCTATCGAAGCGCGATCACGCGTCGGTAGTGCTGTGCGGCGCACCGACGGCGGGCGCCGCGCCGGTTGGGTGCGAGCGGGGTGAAATTATCGGCGCGGGCGGCTTGACGCGACCGATGAAAACCCTACAATTAGATTGAAACCTCTGCTTCGACACAATATGTTGTGTCTTCGACGGAAGGTTTGGCGAGGGGGACGTCGCAGCACACAAGATCTAGCGCAGCCTGCGCTGACCGGCACTGCGGCGCGCCGGGTCTGCCGAGTCGGCGCGTGGAGTGTTTGCGACACATCCCCTTCAACCGTTATTCGTATTTCCCGCACTGGAGAGAAGCATGCAAACAGCGAGTGAACTGTCGCCTCAGGCACCGGCAGCGCCGGTATCGGTCACCGGGGCAACGCTCGCGCCAGTCGATGTCCGATACGCGCAGTACATGGTGATCCGCCGCAACGGAGCGGTCGTCGGCTTCGAGCCGGGCAAGATCGCGATCGCGATGACCAAGGCGTTCCTCGCGGTGGATGGCTCGCAGGCAGCCGGTTCGGCGCGCGTGCGCGAGCAGGTGGCGCAGCTGACGGCGTCGGCGATCAATGCTTTGTTGCGTCGACAGCCGCACGGCGGCACGTTCCATATCGAAGACATACAGGATCAGGTGGAGCTGTCGCTGATGCGCTCGGGGCTGCACGAGGTGGCGCGTTCGTACGTGCTCTACCGAGAGGATCGCGCGCACAGCCGCGCCGAGTCGCGCCGCGGGCAACCGGCCGCCGGCGCGGTGGAGCCACCGCCACCGATCCGCGTGAAGGACGGCGATACG
>JACMMK010000516.1 GCA_014379045.1 Burkholderiales bacterium | reverse complement strand
GCACGAGGGCCTGCGCAAGAATCAGGCGCGCGCCCGTGCAATCGAGCTGCTCGCGCGCACCGGCATTCCCGAGCCCGAGCGGCGCATCGAGGCCTTCCCGCACCAGCTCTCGGGCGGCCAGCGCCAGCGCGCGATGATCGCCATGGCGCTCGCCTGCCGGCCGAGACTGCTGATCTGCGACGAGCCGACGACTGCGCTCGACGTGACCATCCAGGCCCAGATTCTCGCGTTGCTCGACCAGCTGCAGGCCGAGATGGGCATGGCGCTGCTCTTCATCACGCACGATCTCAACCTCGTGCGGCGCTTCACGCACCGCGTCGGCGTGATGGAGCGCGGCAAGCTGGTCGAAATCGGCGACACGACCACGGTGTTCGGCAACCCGCAGCACGCCTACACGCGCAAGCTGCTGGCGAGCCGGCCGCAGCGCGTGGTGCAGCCGTTGCCGGCCGATGCCCCGACCTTGCTCGCGGGCAGCGATGTCGGCGTCAACTTCACGATCACGCAGGGCTGGTTCGGCAAACGGGTTTTCGAGGCGGTGCGTCACGCCACCTTGCAACTCAGGCGCGGCGAGACGCTCGGCATCGTCGGCGAATCGGGTTCGGGCAAGACGACGCTCGGCATGGCGCTGCTCGCCTTGCAGCCGATCTCGGCCGGCGTCGTGCACATGGGCGGCACGCGCATCGACAACGCCGAGCGCACTGCCCTGCGCGCGATGCGCAAGCGCATGCAGGTGGTTTTTCAGGACCCGTTCGCCTCGCTCAGCCCGCGCATGACGGTGGGCCAGATCGTCGGCGAAGGCCTCGCGCTGCACCGGCCCGAATTGACCAAGTCGGCGCGCGACAAGCTGGTGCTCGACATGCTCGACGAAGTCGGCCTGAGCGAAACGAAGGGCGTGAGCAACGTGCTGCAGCGATACCCTCACGAGTTCTCGGGCGGTCAGCGCCAGCGCATCGCGATCGCGCGCGTGATCCTCAAGGACGCACCGATCCTGGTGCTCGACGAGGCGACCTCGGCGCTCGACAGCGAAGCCGAGCGCGCGATCCAGGAGCAACTGCTCGGGCTGATGGAGGGCAAGACCGTCATCGCGATCGCGCACCGGCTGTCGACGATCGCCCGGATGGACCGCCTGATCGTGCTCGAGCAGGGACGCATCGTCGAGCAGGGAACGCACGATGAACTGCTGCGTCACGACGGTCACTACGCATTATTATGGCGGCACCAGTCCGGGGGATTTCTCTCGGATCAGGCGCCCTCGACCCCGACGCGCGGTGCCGGGCATGACGCCCCCGGCGACGCACCGGTGCTCGAGGACGACCCGATGGACGAACTGCGGTCGGCAGAACTGCCCGAGACGAACCGGGCCGGAGTCGTTTTTCCCGCCGAGATCCGAACCTGAGCCAAGTCGCCGCTGTCAGAAGGAACCGCCGATGAACCATCCCGCTACGCCCGAAATCGCCTCGTCCCTGCGCGCCCGCGTGAGCCCGGAAGAATGGACGGCACGGGTCGACCTGGCCGCCTGCCATCGCCTGCTCGCGCACTACGGCGCGAACGACCTGACCTACAACCACCTGTCGATGCGCGTGCCCGGGGAACCCGATCATCTGCTGATCAAGAACCCGACGATGATGTTCGAGGAGGTGACCGCATCGAGCCTGCTCAAGTTCGATTTCGACGGCAACCCGCTGCAGGACAGCGCGCGCCTGCGCGGGGGCGGCCTCGTCATTCATGCGGGGGTGCTCGCCGCCCGTGGCGATCTGAACGCAGTGTTCCACACGCACACCGCAGCCAACATGGGCGTGTCGTCGCAGAAGCACGGTTTGCTGATGATCAACCAGCATGCAGCGACGTTCTACGGTCGTATCGCGTATCACACGTTCGGCGGCTTCGAATTCAACATGGATCAGCGTGCGCCGCTGCTCGCGAGCCTCGGCGCGCACGACATCATGCTGCTCAGGAACCACGGCGCGCTGGTCTGCGCACGCTCGGTACAGGACGCGTTCTTCGAGCACCACTTTCTCGAGACGGCGTGCGTTGGCCAGATCGCCGCGCTGGCGGGGGGTGCCGAGTACACGCTGATCGACGAGGCGGTCTGTGCGCACGCGCTGGTGCAGGCACAGGGCGCGGAACGGCTCGGCAATCGTGCCAAGAACTGGTCCGCCTGCCTGCGCCAAGCCGAGCGGCTCGATCCGTCGTTTCGCGAGTGAGTCGCCACGTTCGTGATCTGCCCCGATCAATGCGGGAACATGGGTTGCGTTCTCGAGAGGACGCACCTTGAGCACAGCAGCCGCCCGTTCTCTACGATGAAAGCCTTCCTGCCGTCCGCGTCTCGCGTCCCCGCCTGAGTGACGCAACCGTCGACAAGCCGCGGCGTCACAGCGCCGCCCGCGACCCCGGGATTCATCCCGGCGGGCATTCGTGGCAAGCAGAACATCGCCACGGTGCTCGCCAATGGCGCGTCGGGTGCAAAGGCCGGAGGCGCAGACGCGACGCTGGCCCTGATCCGCAAAGCATTCGAAGCGCGCGGGTGGTCCATGCAACTGGTGCGCCTGCCTGCGCAGCAGATCGCACGCGACTGCGCGCTGTTCGTGCGCGAGGCACGCGGTCTGGTGGTTGCCGTCGGCGGCGACGGTACGGTGAATGCCGTAGCGGCGGCGTGTCGACTGCACCGACGGCCGTTCGGCGTGATCCCGACCGGCACTTTCAACTATGTCGCGCGTGCACTGGGCATTCCGCTCGACCCGGAAGCCGCGGTCGAGGCGCTGATCACCGGCGAGTCGATGTCGATCCGCTACGGCGAGGTGAACGGCCGGGTGTTTCTCAACAATGCGAGCATCGGCCTGTATCCGTCGCTGCTATCGCAGCGCGAGCGCGATGAGCGCGTCCTCGGCCGCCATCGGCTGGTCGCCCTCGGCTCGGGACTGCGCGCGCTGTTGCGTCAGCATCCGCTGTTCGAAGTGGCGCTGGAACTCGATGGCGAGCGGCGCGCGCTGACGACGAGCACCGTGTTCTTCGGCGCCAATGCGACCCAGCTCGCCGATCACAACATCGCCGCGGCCGAATGCATCAGGGACGGCCATCTTGCCGTCGTGTCGTTGGCGTTACGTTCCCGGCTGGATGTTTTTCGCGCGCTCGGTGCCGCGCTGATGGGGAAGCTCGAGGATGCATCCGCGGTCGAATCGTTCTGCGCACGCCAGGTGCGTGTGTCGAGCAGGCGTCGGCGCATCACGGTCGCCCTCGACGGCGAGCTGACGGTGCTCGAACCGCCGCTGGAACTGCGACTGCGCGACAGCGGGCTGCAGATCATGGCACCGGCGGCGGCAGCGAACTCGGCGGCCGTGGCGTTGGTCGCGGCGGCCGTGTCCGCACCTCCTGACCTCCTGGCGTCCTGACCCGCATGCGTCTGCTCCATATGTCCGACCTGCATTTCGGATATGCCGATCCGCGCGCCATCGACGCGCTGCGTCGAAGCGTCGTGAGTCTTGCTCCCGAGCGCGTCGTCATCACCGGCGACCTGACGCAGCGCGCGCGCCCGTCGCAGTTCGCCGAGGCTGCCGCGTTCGTCGACAGCCTCGGCATCCCGGTGACCTTGATTCCCGGCAATCACGACCTGCCGCTCGAGAACTGGGCACGGCGGCTGCTGTTTCCGCGCAAAGCGTTTCATGCGGCATTTCGAACTCGCGCTGGCAGCCATGCCGTCGAGCAGGGCTACGAACTGGTCGGCTTCGACACGACACGGGTGTATCTGCCGGTCGGCGGCGCGCTCGACCCGCGCGCAGTGCCGGACATGACGCCCGGTCGCGTCGTAGGCGGTGCGAAACACTGGCGTATCGCTCTGCTGCATCATCCGCCGCTCGTGCCCGAGGGAATCGCGCCGGAGCGTGCGCTGCGCGACGGCATCGAGGCGCTCGACGCGCTTGGATTGCGCGGCATCGACGTCGTGTTGTGTGGTCATGTCCATATCGCGTCCGTGCTCGTCGCCCCCGCCGGGTCGCCGGCGGCGGCGCGCCGCGTGCTCACGATCAACGCGGGCTCGGCGACCTGCGAGCGCAACCCGCCGCACGAACATTCGTTCGTGTTGATCGAGGACTGCGCCGACGGTCTGTCGATCGCACCGTATCGGTTCGTCGAAGAGGCGGACGCGTTTCATCGGGCGCCCGGCTGGACCGCGACACTCGATCGTGAAGCATGCTGGCAAGTCGAGCCCGAGGGGACGCGCGCCTCGATCACTGCGTCGCCCGCGTCACTGACTGCCTGAGTCGCGCGCTGCCTACAGTTCGTGCTGCAGGCGCCGATACGCGCTGTAGTGGCGCAACGCGCCCTGCATCTGTCCGAGTTTTTCGTGCAATCGCGCCGCGTTGTAGTGCGCGTCGGCAAAGTCCGGGGCGAGCTCGAGACAACGCTCATAGCTCGCCAGGGCGATGCGTTCGCGGTGCAGGTCCTCGAGCGCGATCGCGCGATTGAAGTGCAGCAGCGAGGCATCCGGGCAGATGCCGATCGCCTCGTCGTACAGGCTCACCGCCTCAGCACACCGACCGCTCTCGCATAGCATCGCACCGAGATTCACATACGCGTAGGCATGATCGGGCGCGAGCGCCAGCGCGCGACGATAGGCGGCCTCGGCCGCGGGCTTGTCTTCGCCTTCGAGCTCTTCACCGCGCGCGAACCACTGCGCGGCGGTCGACGGGGCACCGACGACTGGCGCCTTATGCCGGTCCAGGAACGATACCGTCCCCTTCGTCGACGACGCCACCTCGAAATCCATCAGCAGCTGACCCGACTCGGCCTCCCACTGCGCTGCGCCGTCGCGCACCGCCACGTCGTTGCCGATCGCGGTGATGCGCAGACCGCTCAACGGCAGCTCGGTGGGCAGTTTCGCACGCAGCGATTTCAACGAGCGCAGCATCCGCCGCGGCGGGATGTTTGCCGCCCTGAGGGTGTATGCGGTGCGCAAGAGCACGACGTCCTGAAACGAAAACCGGTATTCGTTGCGCGCTCCGCGGCGCGGGGAAACGAAGCCCGCAGCAATCAGATTCCCGACGATGCGACGCCCGAGCCCGAGCATGTCTTCGATGTCGCGCAGCGTGTAGAACGCTTCGGACGACTCCATGCGGGTCTACTTTCTGGCGCGGGCACGCGCTGGTGCTGCGACCGGTTCGACGTCCTTCGGCGCCCACCGCACCGCCTTGCGCTCTTTCAGCGCTTCGGCCGGCACTGCTTCGGCGCGCTCGGGCGCCTTCGCCGCACTCGCTTTGCCGGGCCGCTGACCCAGGCTCGCACGCAGTGCCTCCATCAGATCGATCACCTGGCCGCCGGTCGACGGCTCGGCCTGCGCCGATGCAACGATCTGCTTGCCGGCCACCCGCTCGTCGATCGCGGCGAGAATGCGTTTCTTCTCTTCGTCCTGGAACGCGCTCGGGTCGTAGGTCTCCTGCGCGATCTGGTCGATCAATTGCAACGCAAGCGTCAGCTCGGCCGACGACACGTCGACTTTCTCGATGTTGAGATCTTTCAACGAGCGCACTTCCTCGGCGTAGAGCAACTGCTGCAGCACCAGCCCGTCTTCGGCGGCGCGCACCTGCACGACATACTGCTTGGCCTTCCAGCTCCAGCGCGCGAGCGCGCAACGCCCGCTCTGGCGCATCGCCGCCATCAGCAGCGCGTAGGGTTTGCCGCCGCGCTTGTCGGGGGCGAGGAAGTACGCCTTGTCGTAGAAGATCGGATCGACCGAGGTCTCAGGGACGAAGGCGACGATGTCGATCACATGGCTCGCGGCCTCGTCGAGCGCCTTCAGCTCGTCGGGCGTGAAGATCACGAAGCGATCCTTCTCGAATTCGTAACCCTTCACCATCTCCGCGCGCTCGACGACCTTGCCGTCGGTGTCGGACACGTATTGCTGCTTGACGCGCGAGCCATCCTTCGCGAGCAGCTTGAAGCTGACCGAGCCCGCCGACTCGGTGGCCGAATAGAGTTTCACCGGGATGCTCACCAGGCCGAAGCTCAGTGTCAATGAAGCGATCGAGCGCGCTGCCATCTTTTTTACTCCTCAGGACTCGGGGTTGACCGGTCGACGCCGCGTTCCACGAAGGGCGCAGGATACGGCGTTATCCCGTCGCGGAAAAGCACCTGCGGATTGGCATGTCGGCGCACGCACGTCAGGACGACGGCTTGAAGCCCAGACGCTTCATCGCCGCCGCGAGCGGTTGCTTCGCCTTCCAGTACTGCGCCCACGGATCGCTGGTCTGGAACGACAGGTGTTCGCGCGCGGTCGCGATTGTCCACTGGGACCCGCTCTTCAAGAATTCGAGGCCGTCCCATTCCACCGGCATCGAGACACCGAGCCCTGGGCGCGCACGCGCCGAGAACGCCGCGACGGTGGTCGCACCGTGGCTGTTCCTCAGGTAGTCGACGAAGATCTTTCCGACCCGGTTCGTGGGGCCGCTTTTCGCCACGAAACGATCGGGAAGCACGCGCGCAAGATGCTGGACCACCGCTTGCGAGAACCCCTTGACGGTTGCCCAATCGTAGCGAGGCTGCAGCGGCACGATCACGTGAAGGCCCTTTCCGCCACTGGTCTTCAACCACGCTTCGAGGCCGAGTTCCTGCAGGAACGCGCGCGTCAGGGCGGTCGCCTCGACCATGTGTTTCCACGACACGCCGTCGCCCGGGTCCAGGTCGAACACCATCCGGTCGGGCTTGTCGATATTGCGCGCGAGCGCATTCCAGGTGTGGAACTCGATCACGTTCATCTGCGCCGCACCGGCAAGCGCCCTGGGTGTCGGAATCTCGAGCAGCGCTTCATGGTCGGGCCACAACGCCGGGTCGAGATCCTTCACCTCATCGATGCGCAACTTGCCGGCATGCTTCTGGAAGAACAGCTCGCCGCCGATCCCCGTAGGCCCGCGAACCAGCGAGCACGGGCGCCCGACGAGGTGCGGCAGCATCCACTCGGCGACGCTCTCGTAGTAGCGGATCAGATCGAGCTTCGTGAGGCCGGTACTTGCATCGATCACCCGCTGCGGGTTCGACACCTTGGTACTCAGGCGCGTCGCGCCCGGTGCGACAGCGCCCGGCGCCGCCGCCGCCGCGCGCGTGGTCTTTTTAGCCGACCGTTTCACGCTCAACCCCTCGAACGTCGCATGACGTATCTGTCCTTCCGGTGTCCATTCGGCGAAGCCGACGTCGACCGTCAGGCGCGGGGCGACCCAGCGCTCGCTGCCGGCCACCCGCTTCGACCACCGTCCCTTCGTCACCCCGGCTCCCGCCGCAAACGGCGACGTCGGCACGACCAGTTTGACCAGTCGGGTCTTGAGCTCAGCCGCCATCGCGGAGCTCCATCCGGTGCCGACACTGCCGACGGACACCAGCCGGTGCGCGTCATCGTGGACACCGAGCAGCAGGCTACCGATCTCCTTCGAGTCGGGGTCGTTGCTGCGATCGGTGTAGCCGCCGACGACGAACGATTGCTGCTGGCGGCACTTGAGCTTCAACCAGGTTTCGGTTCGCCGCGAGACATACGGCGCATCGCCGCGCTTGGCGATCAGCCCTTCGAGTTTCAGCGCGCGCGCCGATTGCAGCAGGATCGCCGGGTCGCCTTCGAATGCGGCGCTGAAACGCAGCTGGCGGGTCTGCTTCTGTGCGAGGAATGTCTCGAGCCGCGCACGCCGCGCGCGCAGCGGCACCTGGCGCAGGTCGTAACCTTCGAAGAACGGGATGTCGAACAGGAAGTACGTGATGTGGTCGGCTTGCGGACGGTCGAGTGCGTTCTGCAGCGCATTGAAACTCGGCGTGCCGTCCTCGCCGAGCACCACGATCTCGCCGTCGAGCCATGCGGACGCCAGGTCGAGGCTCGCAAGTTCTATGGCCAGGCCCGGCATCTTCGATGTCCAGTCATGCCCGCCGCGCGTGATCAGGCGCGGTACCCCGCGCTCGATGCGCGTCATCAACCGATAGCCGTCGAACTTGAGTTCGAAGGTCCACTCGCCTTGGGCGGGAAACCCTGTCGACAGCGTTGCGAGCTGGGGTGCGAGTTTATCCGGAAGCGCCGATTCGACCGCGTTCGCCAACGCCGCGGTCGACGCCGGTGCGTCGAGCGGATCGACCTGCCCGTCACGGCGTGCGATGGGTCGAGTGTGCGGCGTCGCCGGAGGACCCGGCGTGGCAACGACAGCAGCGACACCGGAGGTGACGCCTGTCGCAGGGGTCGCCCACGTGGGCGCAGGCGCCGGCCGCAACGCCGGATCGATCGGTTTGGCGACGACGCTGTCGGGGAACGCGCTGACGACGTCGAACTCAGCCTGGGGTCGCTCGTAGGCGTCGTGCTTCTTGAACAGCAGCCAGGTGATCTGGCGTTCGCCGGCCTTGGCAATACGTACCAGTTCCCACAGCCCGGCCATTTTCTGCCCATGAAGCGTGAACAGGAGCTTGCCGGCCGCCAGCCCTGCACGCGGGTCTCCGACGGGCACCCAGGTTCCGCGATCCCAGATGATGACGGTACCGGCGCCGTACTGCTTCGGTGGGATCGTGCCTTCGAAGGTGTTGTACGAAACCGGATGGTCTTCCACCTGCACGGCCATCCGCTTCACCTTCGGATCGTAGCTGGGGCCCTTGGGTACCGCCCAGGACAACATCACGCCATCGAGTTCGAGCCGGAAATCGTAATGCAGCCGACTCGCGGCATGCTTCTGGATGACGAACGCGAGTTCCGGGCGATCCGCAGCAATCTCGCCCGCCGGCTCGGGCGTCTTGACGAAATCGCGTTTCGTGCGATACCGCGCCAGGCGGTCGGTGACTTCGTCCATCAGTCAGGGATCATGAATGCGACAGCCCGAGAGAACCTGGCCAGGCAGGACGATAAACCATCCGAGCCCTACATCAAGGCGTCAGCACATGCCCTCTCATCGTTGCCGGCAATGCGGTCATGCCTTGCGCTTCTGATCGCCGCGGTCGCCCTGACCTGCCGCAATCATGGTCTTCGGTTCACGTTTGGAAGCGCACATCTTCACTCCTTATTCGTAAAGAGGGCACCGAATCGAGGGAACGCACACCTCGTACCCGAGCCACGCAGAGGATCGGCTGCACGAGGAGCGGCGACTACGCCATCTGGTCAGGCAGGTAGACCTCGCGGTATCGATGACGTCGATGGCGTCGCTGGCTGAGGCGGAGCTCGACGCTCGACGTTGATCTGCTAGTGTTCGACGCGCGGTGAGTAGCTGCGGACCTCGGTCGACGATCGAGGTACGCCGACATAGACGGTGAGGACGATCCGTTCCTTGTCGTGTTCCAGAAAGAGGAACTCGATCAGATCCCGATAGTGCTCGCTGTGAAAACCCTCGGGACGCTTGATGCGTTTCTTGCGCCAGCGCTCGATGAATATGTCGTTGACGGGCGTGCCGTCGATCCTGGCGATCATGTGCTCCAGCGCGAAGCCCAGATCTTCCAGATACGGGTCGAGTTCGAGGAACAGGACGCCGGCCGGCCAGGAATCGTCGTCGAGGCCGCCGAGCCTGGCGGTAGGGCCGACCCCCTCCCGATACCGCTTGAAGTATGGCCTGCTGCGAATCTCGGCCAGGCGTGTGGCTGAAACCGTGACGGTCTTCGTGATCGGGTAGTCGGGGGCGCGCGAGCACGCGCCGATCAGCAGAACGATGAGCAGGACTGCTATTCGCGCGTTCAAGCCGTCCTCGCTCCCGTGAGTTGCGTGTTCTTGCGAGCCCTTCCCCGCCGCCCTGCGACTCGCTGTAGACCGGCTCGCCGTCCCGCAGGCGAAGAATAGGCGAATTGCATTTTCTGACGCGACGCCTGTCGAAACGGCAACCCCTCGATCGTCGTGTAGGACCTGCCCGACAAATGGAGAACACGATGCAAAAGATCACCCCCCACCTCTGGTACGCGAAAGAAGCCGAGGAGGCCGCGGCGTTCTACACGTCCGTGTTCCCCGATTCACGCGTCGTGCGCGTGACGCCGATGCCGAGCGATACGCCGAGCGGCCCGGCCGGGTCGGTCAAGGTCGTTGAATTCGTGCTGTTCGGGCAACCGTTCGTCGCGTTCAGTGCCGGTCCGCTGGACGCGTTCAATCACGCGGTCTCGTTCATGGTCGCCTGCGACGACCAGGACGAGATCGACCGGTACTGGAACGCGATCCTCGACGCGGGAGGCACTCCCGAACAATGCGGCTGGATACGGGACCGCTTCGGCTTGAGCTGGCAGATCGCACCGCGCGTGTTTTCGCAGATGATGGCCGATCCCGACCGCACGAAGGCGAAGCGCGCGACCGACGCGATGCTGAAGATGGTCAAGTTCGACATCGCCGCACTGAAGCGCGCGTTCGACGGATCGTCCAGCGTGGAAGCGGCGCCGGCCGAGGCCGGGAGCCCGGAACTGAAACCCGCGCTTGAACTCGCACAGGCAAGCAAGCAACGTTTCCCGGGCGAGTCCGCTACGTACCGGAAAGCGCGTACCGCGCTCCTGGCCGAGGAAATCGCGTTGCGTCGCCACCTCGAAAGCGTCGCTGTGCAGCGCCGGGCGCTGCCGCCGGGTGGCCGCGTGCCCGAAGACTACCGGTTCATCGGCGAGCGCGGCGCGGTGTCGCTGTCGGAGATGTTCGGCGACAAGGACACGTTGATCACCTACAACTTCATGTACGGCGCGCAGCGCGAGCGTCCGTGTCCGATGTGCACGTCGCTGCTCGCTTCGTTCGACGGCGAGATGCCCGATATCCTGCAGCGGGTCGCGTTCGCGGTGATCGCGCGCTCGCCGATCGAAAGGATGGTCGCGTTCAAGCAGGAGCGCGGGTGGCGCTATCTGAACATGTATTCCTCGGGCGAGAACGACTTCAATCGCGACTACGCCGCCGAAGTGCCCGGGGGCGACGAGAACCCCGCGCTCAACGTGTTCGTCCGCACCGGCGGATCGGTGCGGCACTTCTGGGGGGCCGAGATGGACATGGCGACGACCGATCCTGGCCAGGACCCGCGCGGCGCACCCGATCCGATGCCGCTGTGGACACTGCTCGATCTGACCCCGGGCGGACGCGGGAAGGATTGGTATCCCAAACTCGAGTACTGAGGGACGCGACAACGCACGGGCGCGCGCCGTCGGAAACGCCGCGACGTAGGCTCGTATCTAACCCCGACCGAGCTGCATCTGTTCGAGAACTGCGCGACCGAGGAGTCCATAGGGATTGGCCATCGTCTCGAGCAACTCGAAATGGTTGTAGTGCTCCCCCACCAGCAACTGCACCGGCTTTCCCGCTGCCCGAAGGGCGGCGGCGAAATCGCGTGACTGGCGCTGGAACTCCGGGGTCTCGAGCGTGCCGTAGGCAAGCACCAGCGGCACGTCGATGCTGGCGAGATGGCGCTGGGGGCTGAGCGCGTGCTCCATCTCGTCGGTAAATGCCACGTACTGGCTGCGCGCCGAAAGCCGAGCCGGCCTCAGGTCGTAGATGCCGCTGCAGCAGACGCCGCCTTTGACCACATCGGGCGGCAACGCGAACGCCTCGGGCCAGTCGGTGGTGAGCACGACGCCTGCCAGATGCGCACCCGAAGAGTGTCCCGAGACGTAGATGCGTTCACGATCGCCGCCGAACCGCGTTGCATTCCGGTAGACCCATGCCACGGCGCGTCGGACTTGATCGGCGATCGGCATCAGACTGCCGCCCGCGTCCTGTACCCACAGAAAGTCGGGAACGACGAGATGCGCGCCGGCAGCGATGAACAACTCTGCAGCGAAACCGTAATCCCGCGCCACGCCATTGCGCCACGCACCACCGTGGATGAATATGTTGATCGGCGCTGGGTTCTGCGCGGCCGGATAGATATCGAGCATCTCAATCGCGGTCGGGCCGTATGCGAAACGCGACGGCGCGCCGAGCCGCGTGCGCACCTGCGCACTCTGGGTCGCGTAGCGCCCGGTGATCTGCGCACGATTCGCTGCGTAGCGGGACTGGTCGTACGCGGCATCGAGTTCGGCCTGGTCCAGATCGAGCCAGACGGCGGCGCCGCGTGCGCCACGCGGGTACGCAAGCGCTGTCTCGTTCATCGCGTTCTCCGCCACGCTGGCGCTATTCGGGCTTGAGCCCTGCGACCGCGATCACCTTCGGCCACTTGGCCAACTCCACCTTGATATGGGCCACGAACTGGGTCGGGGTGCTGCCGACCGGTTCATAGCCGAGATCGCGCAGGCGCGCCGACACCTCTGCGCTGGCCAATGCCTTCGCGCTCTCGGCCTGCACACGATCGACCATCGCCCGCGCCGTCCCCCCCGGGAACAGCAGACCCTGCCACGTCGAGACTTCATAGTTCGGCAGCGCGGCCGCCTCGGCCACCGTCGGCAACTCCGGCATCGAGCTCGACCTCCTTGCGCTGGTGACCGCGAGCGCGCGGACCTTGCCTGACTTGATATGCCCGACCGCCGAGGGCAACGTCGACGACATCACCCGCACCCGCCCGCCCAGCAGATCGACCAGCGCCGGACCGCCTCCACTGTACGGGATGTGCACCATCTGGATGCCGGCGACCACGTTGAGCAGTTCTCCCGCAAGGTGTTGGGGGGAACCCAACCCGGAAGATGCGTAGTCGACCTCACCCGGCCGGGTGCGCGCGAACTCGATCAGCTCTTTCATCGTCCGGGCCGGATGCGTCGGATGCACCAGCCAGACGTTCGGTGACTGGGCCAGTTGCGTGATCGGTTCGTAGTCCTTGCCCGGCTGCGCCGGCCGCTTCGACAGAATCGAGTTGATGATGAGGCTCGGACCGCCGAGCAGCATCGTGTAGCCATCGGGCAGTGCGCGCGTCACGATATCGCTGGCGATGCCGCCGCTCGCACCGGGCCGATTGTCGACGAGTACCGGATGCCCCAGCAGCTCCCCCAGCTTCTGCGCGACGGTGCGCCCGACGGTGTCCGACGCCCCGCCGGGCGATTGGCCGATGAGCAGGCGGACCGCGCGCTGCGGATAGCTCGGCTCTTGCGCGTAGGCCGTCGCCATGCCGAGAGTGATCGACATCTGCACTGCGAGGCTACTCACGCGAAGCGTCATTGAACGTTACCCCTGCGCCGGACATTAACGCATCAATCAGCAAGTTTCACGCCACGCGCGAGCGCTGACGGATGACGACCGTCGCGTGCGTCGATCAACTGTGAAGCTCGCCGGTTCGGCCGGCTCCGTGTCAGCTGTCGTCCTGGCATGGCAGGGTTCAGGGTTGGTGCAGGGATTGCAGGAAAACGAACAGTGCATTCAGGTCCTTGTCGCTGAAGTGCGGGTTGGCGGGCATCTCGGGTGCCACGCGGCTTCCGTCGGGGCGGGTGCCGCTGCGCAACAGCGTGCTGAAGGCTCGCACATCGGGGTAGCGCCGCATCGCCCCGCCGGCATCGCCGCTGAGATTGGCTGCCGCCGGCCAGCTCGGTGGCGTGCCCGGGATGCGCCCGCCCTTGAGCTGCGCGCCGTGGCAGGCGATGCACGTCTGCGCGACATAACGTCCAACCTCGACGTCATCGGCCTCGGCCATCGGCTTTTGCGGCGGCAGGTTGTGGTCGATCTTGGCGGCGGCGTCGGGGATCTGGCCTGCCCCGTGCAGCAGGCGCACCACCAGCGGCAGCTCGAAGCCCGCCGGGGCCGAGTCGCGAGGCCGCAGGCTGCGGATGTAGGCCACCAGATCGGCCAGGTCGCTGTCGGTCAGCCGGTTGTAGTTTTCGCTGGGCATCACGAACAACGGCCGGCCATCGGGGTTGACGCCGTGGCGTATCGCGCGCACCCAGTCGGATTCGTTGTAGTTCATCACGGCGCTGCCCGCGCCACGCGTGAGGTTGGCGCTGCGCACCTTCAGGCCGATGGGGTCGTCGATGTGCAACTGGCCCTCACCGCCGGCCCCGTGACAAGCCGCGCAGTCGCGAGACTTGAACAGGTACTCCCCGCGCACCAGCGCGGCGGGGCCACTGGTGTAGGGCACTGGCGCCGCCACGACACTGACTGTTCGGTTGAGCAGGCGCTGGCTGTTGAGCAGCAAACCGGCCAGCCCGGTCAGCGCGGCCACGAGCAGCGCGCCCAGGGCGAGTGTCGGGATGCGAAAAGACTTCTTCATGTCGCAGCGCCACGCAGCATCACCGTACGTCGGATCATCAGGACCGTCTCCAGGATTCAACTCAACGACTTCAGAAGTAGCGCGTCACCAGGTTGGGCCGGTCGCGCTTCTTGGTGTGGTACCAGCCACACACCCAGAACATCAGCGCAAGCAACAGCAGCCAGATCAGCACGGTTTGGGGCAGGCTGAACTTCGTTCGCACCACCGCGGCGGCCACACCGAGGATGTAGAAGTGGACGACATAGAAGAAGAACGGCACCCGCCCGAAGACGGCAAACGGATGTAGCAGCGCCGGTATGCCGTCGCGCGTCAGCCACCACACGCCCGCCAGGCCGGCGAAGGTGCCAGCCAGCGCCCAGGCGAGAAACGGCAGGTCCGGTGGGTACTTGGCGAACAGCCAGAATTGCAGGCTGTCCAAGGGCGCGGGCGGGTATCCGTTGCCGTAGCCCCCGTGCACGCGAACGATGAAGAACACCACCAGGCAAAGGCCCGCCAGCGGCAACCACAGGCGCAGCGGTTGCGCTCGAGTGGCTGCGTCCCGGCCAACGACGTAACCGACGATGGTGATCGCGCACCACGGGATCACTGGATACAGCGAACGAAAGCCACCGGTGCGTACCGGCTCGTGCAGGATCGCCTGCAGCGCCACTGGCAATCCCGACACATCGAGCAGCGGGTGAAGCGCCAGCATCGACAGTGCGGCCGCCAACAACAGCGTGCTCGGCGCGTTGCGCACCCACGCCAGGATGATCAACGCCACGCCGATCGAGCTGAGCACGACGAACGAGTAGAAGCCCATCAGCGCGCGCGGAAAACCCATCACCAGCGCATCGACGGCGATGAGCACCAGGCCGCGCACGACGAGCCGCCGTGTCACCTCCGCCGCGGGCACGCCGCGCTGCGCGCGCGCCAGGCTGGTGAGCGCGACCATGAAACCGGCCATGAAGAAGAACGCCGGTGCCACCGGCACACCCGAGAAGCGCGCCAGGAACTGCCACACATCGCTGTATACGGGCAATACCGCGCCCGCAATCTCCTCGCTGGCTCGGCCGGCGTTGAACATCAGCGAAGCATGGTCCAGCGCCATGTGCGCGACCAGCAGACCGCGAAAGACATCGACATAGGCCTCTCGGGCGGTATGCCGCGCAGAGGCAGGTGACGCCGCAACGGGCGTTTCATTAGTCCAGGTGTGTGCCATGTCGGTACTTCGTGTCGTGATCGATCCAGGCCCGAGCCTGGTAGTGGCGCCGGCCAGGCGCGGCGTGAACCTCATTCGAGTTGCGCATGCGCGAGTGCGGGGCGCGTTGCGCTCCAAAGTTCGGCTTCTAGCGTGTTGCAGTTACGCCGCCCACTGGAGATCGGATGCGGCATGCGGCGTCCCCTCGATTGTCGGCACCTGCGGCGTCGGCGCGACGGGACTGCCGTCCCGGTTGCAGGCCCGCGGACGCGTTATGCCGGGATGGCGGCCGCTACAGGCATTGGAAGGTGACCTGCACAGCCGCAGGTTTCACGCCACGTGCGCGCGCTGACGGATGACGATCACCGCGTGCGTCGCTCAGTCGTCGCGCATGCCGGTCTCGCGAATGATCTTCGCGAGCCGGTCGATCTCCGACCGGGTGAAGCTCGCCAGTTCGGCCGGCGTACTCTGGAGTACATCGATCCCGAGGTCGCTGAAACGTTCCTTGACGTCCTGCAACCGCAACACGTGACGCACTTCCGTGCTCAGCGTATTGAGCACCGGGGTGGGTACGCCCCGATTGGTGACGAGCCCCCACCACGAGTCGAACGCGTAGCCCGGCAGACCCGATTCGGCCACTGTCGGCAGATCGGGCGCGAGCGGCGTGCGCTGTGCGCCGGTAACCGCGAGCGTGCGCAGGCGACCGGTCTTCATGTGCTGGACCGCCACCGGCATGCTCGCGAACACGAAATGGATCTGCCCCGCCACCAGATCGTTGACCGACTGGCCGGTACCCTTGTACGGGACGTGCGCGATGTTCACCTTGGCCATGTGGCGGAACATCTCGCCACTGAGATGCGACGGCGTGCCGTTGCCGCCGGAGCCGTAGTTCAACTGGCCCGGGCGCGCGTGGGCCAGCTTGATCAACTCGACCACGGTGGTGGCCGGTACCGAGGGGTGTACGACCAGCGCGGTCGGTCCGATCGCCAGCTTGGAGATCGGCGCGAAGTCCTTGATCAGGTCGTAGCCGGGGTTGCGCGACAGCGTCATGTTGATGGCATTGGTCACGCTGGTCAGCAGCAACGTGTAGCCGTCGGGCGCCGCGCGCGCGGCAAGCTGCGACCCGAGATTGCTGCCTGCACCGGGTCGATTGTCGATGATCACCTGATGCGCGAAGCGTTCCGACAGCTTCTGCGCGACGATGCGTGCAATTAGGTCGCTCGATCCACCGGGAGGGAACGGCGCAATCATACGCACGGGCTTCGAAGGATAGCCTTGCGCATACCCCTGCGCGCCGAATGCCCCCAGCAATCCACTGGCTGCGGCGGCAATGACGGTGCGACACAGTCGGTCTACGTTCATCGAAACCCTCCTCCGGGATTCGTCTTCGGACCCGGTCGCCGTTCGCTTCGATCTATCGAAGTCGTCGTCGCTGCCGATCGGCTGTTCGAAGGTTGCGCTGTGCGCATCGCGCCTTGCCTTCCACGGGCATTGTCACGACCCGCTCGAACGGTTGTCAACGGCACCGGCAATTGCCTTGCGCCAGGGTCTGGTCGCACGACGCGAGTACGCGTAGCTCTTTGGACGTAGCCGTGTTACCATCCATGCAGATTCCAATTGGAGTCTTCATGGATGGTAGAATGAGTTTTTCCACCGACATCAAAGTTCGCGGCGGTGACACGGAAAAGATGACGATCAATCTGGGCGTCGTCGACCTCGGTCAGATCGACCTGCTCGTGCAGGAAGGTTTCTATTCGAACCGTACCGACCTGATCCGTACGGCGATCCGCAATCAGCTCACCGTGCACGCCGAGGCGGTGAAGGTAAGCGTCGCGCGACGCACGCTGACGGTCGGCATGCAGCACTACGGCCGAAGCGATCTGGAACGCGTTCGAGCGGCCGGGCAAACATTGCGCATCCAGGCGCTCGGGCTGATCAAGATCGCCGACGAGGTCACCCCTGAGCTCGCGCTCGCCACCATCGAATCGATCCAGATACTCGGTGCCTTTCAAGCCAGCGCGGCCGTGCGCAGCGCGCTGGCTGCGCGCATTTCGTGATTCGGCCCTCCTCGGAAGACCCTGTGAAGCCAATGGAAACGCCCTCGTCCCCGCCTGCCGTCATCGTCCCCGCGGCCCCCGCGCGCGATGCGGCAACCCTCGTCGACACCATTCAACGCGCGCTGAGATCCGCGGGACTGGGCTCCCGATCGGGCGTGGTCAGGGACGTGAACGACACGATTCGCCAGGCGCTCGCTGCGGCCGGACTGCTCGACCGTCGAGCCACGTCCCGCGCACCGGCTGAAGCCGTCGAGGTCGGTGCGCGCCGCGCTTCGCCACCGGATCGCGCCGACGTCGTTGCAAAGGATCAACCTGGCGCTGACCCGGCGGTTGCCACGCCGGGCGAGTTCGTGACACGCGGTCATGCGAACGCGGCGGGAGCGCGCGCGTACAAGTTGTACGTTCCCCGGAACTATCGAGGCCTGCCGGCGCCGCTGATCGTGATGTTGCACGGCTGCAAGCAGAACCCCGACGACTTCGCCGCGGGCACCCGCATGAACGAACTCGCCGACCGTCACGGATTTCTGGTCGTGTATCCCGAACAGTCGGCGAACGCCAACGGCCTGCATTGCTGGAACTGGTTCAACGCCGACGATCAGGCACGTGATCGCGGGGAGCCCGCGTCGATCGCCGGCATCACGCGCGACGTGGTGTCCCGATACTCGGTCGACGAACGCCGCGTCTTCATCGCCGGCATGTCGGCCGGTGCCGCCATGGCGGTCGTGCTCGGCGCGACCTACCCCGACGTGTATCGCGCGGTAGGCGCGCATTCGGGCCTGCCCTACGGTGCTGCGCACGACGTGCCTTCGGCGTTCGCGGCGATGCGCGGCACGCCGCCGCGGGTATCGATATGGAATCGGGGAAGCACCGCGCTTCGGGGGCGTGCGGAAGGCGCGCACCGCGTGCCGACGATCGTGTTCCATGGCGACCGCGACAAGACGGTGACGCTCGGCAACGGTCATGAAATATTCAGGCAGGCGGCGTCGGGTTCGACGTCCGCGGTGCAGGACAACGCCTGGGCGAAGGAAGTGCGACAGGGCGTCGCGAACGGCCGCGCCTATACCCGCTCGGTCCACACCGACGCGTCGGGCAGACCGCGCGTCGAGCAATGGGTACTGCATGGCGCCGGACATGCGTGGTCAGGGGGCGCGCCGCAGGGCTCGTACACCGATGCAATCGGACCCGACGCATCGGCGGAGATGGTGCGCTTCTTCATGGCGCAGTGAGCCGCGCGATGCCGGTGCACCACATCACGCGGCGATAGCGGATGTATTCGCACGACGCGTTCATCTCCTACAGTCACGCGGCCGACGGCGCGTTGGCGCCGATCCTCGAGTCCGGCCTCGAGCGCCTGGCAAGGCCCACGTTCCGACTGCGTGCGATCGATGTTTTTCGCGACCAGACCAGCCTGTCTGCGAGCCCCGGCGTGTGGACCAGCATCGTCGATCATCTGGCCGGGTCGCGCTGGTTCGTGCTGCTGGCATCGCCCGCGTCAGCGGCGTCGCCGTGGTGCCAGAAAGAAGTGCTGTGGTGGCTCGAACACCACGGCACCGAACGGCTGCTGATCGCGTTGACCGACGGTCAGCTCTTCTGGGATGCCCAGCGCAGCGACTTCGACTGGACGCGCACCGATGCGATGGCGCCCGGGTTGCGCGGCCGCTTCGGTGAAGAGCCGCTGTATGTCGACCTGCGCTGGGCACGCGCCCTCGACCGGCCGACCGCGCGCGATCCGCGGTTGCGTTCCGCGCTGCTCGACCTCGCTGCGCCGATCCGCGGCGTGCCCAAGGACCAACTCGACGGCGACGACGTGCGTCAGCTGCGTCGTACCCGGTGGCTGTTCCGCTCGGGTGCGCTCGCCATCACGCTCGCCGCCGCAGTCGCAGTCTGGCAGGCGGTCGAGGCCACGGCACAGCGCCGCCTCGCCGAAGCCGAACGCGAGCGCGCGCTGTCG
>JACMMK010000515.1 GCA_014379045.1 Burkholderiales bacterium | reverse complement strand
GTCGGCGCCGCGCTCGGACGCCAGGCACTGCACGCGGTCGAGCTCGGGTTCGTGCACCCGGTCGACGCGGCACCGATGCGCTTCTCATCGGCGCTGCCTGCCGATATCGCGCACGCACTCGCGCAGTTGCGCCCGATCGAATGAGCGACGCTGCCTACGACGATGCCGCGCTGTCGAAGGCGCACCTGATCACACCCGACTGGCCCGCGCCTCCCGGTGTGCAGGCGCTGTTCACCACCCGCAACGGTGGCGTCAGTGTCGGCGCGTATGCCTCGCTCAACCTCGGCCTGCATACCGACGACGACATCCTGGCCGTGGCGGAAAACCAGCGGCGTCTGGCGCAGCACCTGCCCGCGGCGCCCCGGTGGCTGAACCAGGTGCATGGCCATCACGCGGTCGCGGCGCACGAGATCGACGCGCCGCCGCGGGCCGATGCCTCGTTCACCGATCAACCCGACGTGGTATGCGCGGTGCTGATCGCCGACTGCATGCCGGTCCTGCTCTGCACCGACGACGGCACCGTCGTCGCCGCGGTCCACTGCGGGTGGCGCGGGCTCGCCGGCGGCGTGATCGACAGCACGCTGGTCGCGATGAACGTCGACCCGAAACGCGTGATCGCCTGGCTCGGGCCGGCCATCGGACCGAAGGCATTCGAGGTCGGCGCCGACGTACGCGCCGCCTTCCTCGCGCTGGACCCCGCCAACGATCTCGAGTTCGCGGTCTCCACCGACGTGCCGGACAAGTGGTTTGCCGACCTGTTTGCGCTCGGACGGCGCCAACTCGCACGCGCGGGCGTCGGGCACGTCTACGGAGGCGGGGTTTGCACCGTGAGCGATCCGCAGCGCTTTTTCTCCTATCGACGCGAGCGCGTGACGGGGCGCATGGCCGCGATGGTGTGGAGAACCGGTTGAGCGGCGTCCCGGCGACCGCTCGCGCGTGGACCACCCTCGCCGAGGCGCTGAAACGTAAACCCGAGGTATGGCAGTCGCTGGGGCGCGAATACAACGAGCGTCACCTGGCGCTCTGGCAGCGGACGATCGGCACGGCTTGTGCGCCCGGACCTGCGGACGTCCCCGCCCACACCGCCGCGGCGGGGCCGCGCGAAGGAGGTGGGGATGAAGTTCGCGCCTCGATACCCGAGGTGCCGGCCGCCGTCGATGCGGAACTCGATGCGCTCGCGGCCGCGGACCCGCGCTTCACTGCGACGGACTGGGCAGCGCACCCCTGGTTCGACTACCTGCGTCGCGCCTATCTGTTGAACGCGTCGTGGCTGAACCGTGCGCTCGATGCGGCCGATCTGGAACCACAGACCGCGCAACGCACGCGCTTCTTCCTGCGCCAATGGCTCGATGCGTTGGCGCCGACGAACTTCGTCGCGACCAACCCCGAGGTGCTCGCCCTCGCGAGTCGCACCGGCGGCGAGAGTCTCGCGCGCGGGCTCAAGCAGTTCGCCGCCGAGGTGGAGCGCGGCCAGCTGACGATGACCGACGAGCGCGCCTTCGAAGTCGGACGTGATCTCGCATCGACGCCGGGCGCGGTGATCCATCGCAACGAGATCGCGGAACTGATCCACTACCGTCCGCACAGCGCGCGGGTGCACGCGCGGCCGCTCCTGATCGTGCCGCCGTTCATCAACAAGTACTACATCCTCGACCTGCAGCCGCACAACTCGTTCGTGCGGTTCGCGCTCGAGCAGGGCTTCAACGTCTTCATCGTGTCGTGGCGCGACACGCCGGCAGACCTCGGGCACCTGCGCTGGGACGACTATGCCGAGCGCGGGGTTCTAGCGGCAATCGATATCGCGCGCGATGTCTGCGGCAGTGCGCAGGTCACCGCGCTGGGTTTCTGCGTCGGCGGCACGCTGCTGTCGACGGCCCTCGCGCTGGCTGCGGCGCGAGGGCAGCAACCCGCCGCGTCGGTTACGTTGCTGGCCACGATGCTCGACTTCAGCGACGTCGGCGAGATCGGCGCGTACGTCGAGCGCGATTTCGTCGAGGACTCCGAACGTCGGTACTGCAAGACCGAGGCGCCCGACGTGATGCCCGGTCGCGACCTCGCCTTCACGTTCGCGAGCTTGCGCGCCAACGACCTGATCTGGCGTTTCGTCGTCGATCACTGGCTCAAAGGCAAGTCGCCCGAGCGCTTCGACCTGCTCTATTGGAACAGCGACGCGGCGAACGTGCCGGGCGCGTTGTACGCCTGGTATCTGCGGCACATGTATTTCGAGAACAGCCTGCGCGTTCCGGGACGCCTTGCGCTTCGCGGCACGCCGCTCGACCTGCGCCGGATCCGTTGCGCGTGGTATCTGCTCGCAGCCGAGGACGACCACATCGTGCCATGGCGCACCGCATGGCTCGGACGCCGGCTACTGCGCGGTTCGCGCGAGTTCGTGCTCGCGGCAAGCGGGCATATCGCCGGCGTGATCAACCCGGCCACGCGCAATCGACGTCATTACTACACCGCCGGCGCGCCATCGCGCACTCCCGACGCGTGGCTCGCCCAGGCGCAGCGCGCGAGCGGCAGCTGGTGGACGCATTGGGCCGGTTGGGCGAAGCGCAGATCAGGACGGCTGATCGACGCGCCGGAGCGCTTGGGCAACGACGCGCATCCTGCGCTAGGCGACGCGCCCGGCGACTATGTGCGCCGACAGGATTAGCCCCCGACGAGTGCTGCTCTGATGTTGCTTTGCAGCAGGTATTGCGGTCTGAGCGCAGCGCGTGTTGGGGTACGATGAACGCAACACGGTGCGGGCTCTGTGCACGCAGGCCGCGAACGATGCGCATTGCGCAGACGACGGGAGACGACGATGGCCAAGAGAGTGGCGCTGGTGACTGGGGGCATGGGTGGACTTGGTGAAGCGATCGCAACCAAACTCTCGCAGATGGATTACAAGGTCGTGGTGAGCTATTCACCCGGTAACACGAAGGCTCCAGCGTGGCTGGAAGCGATGAAGTCGAAAGGTCACGACATCTACGCGGTCCAGATCGACGTCTCGGAGTTCGACTCGTGCCTCGCGGGCACCGCCAAGGTGCTCGAGGACGTCGGTCCGATCGACGTGCTCGTGAACAATGCAGGTATCACGCGCGATATGACGTTCAGGAAAATGGGCAAGGTGGACTGGGACGCGGTGCTCAAGACCAACCTCGACAGCGTTTTCAACATGTGCAAGCCGGTCGTCGACGGCATGGTCGATCGGGGTTGGGGCCGGGTCGTGAACATTTCGTCGGTCAATGGCCAGAAGGGGGCGTTCGGCCAGACGAATTATTCCGCAGCGAAGGCGGGGATGCATGGCTTCACCAAGGCATTGGCGCTCGAAGTCGCACGCAAGGGGGTGACCGTAAATACGATCTCGCCCGGTTACATCGGTACCCAGATGGTGATGGCGATTCCCAAAGACGTGCTCGACAGCAAGATCGTGCCGCAGATTCCGATGGGTCGGCTGGGCAAGCCGGAAGAAGTCGCCGGACTGGTCGCCTATCTCTGTTCGGAAGAAGCCGCGTTCGTGACCGGGTCGAACATCGCGATCAACGGCGGCCAGCACATGTCGTGAGCGGTGACGCACGCACTCGCCGCGCGCATCCCGGCGCGTCGGCGCCTGTGCGTTTGCCCGGAGCCGAACACGGTGCGGCGCCGAATCAGCGCTTCTGCGCTTCCGCCTCGTCGGCCATGGCCGCATTCAGCTCGTTCGCTTCCCGGCTCGATGCCTTGATCCCGGCGCGGGCGATATCCGACAACTGCCGGCTGGTGCGCGTCATCCCGTCGAGCGCGGCCTGTCCCGCGGCGAGCGCACTGCGTACCGCCGCGGTGGCGGCGGCCGCGCCTGAAGGGGTCGCTTCGAGCAGTTTTTCCATCGTCGACTGCATCTCCGCCGAGCGATCGTCCATGCCGCGTGCGACCAGATCGGTGAACTGCGCCTGCACTTCGGCGGCAACGCTGTACAGTTTTTCGGAGTAGTCGAGCGCCTGCTCGACTGCCTGCTCGGCGAGCTTGGCGCGCAATGCCATCGCGGCCTCGCGCGAATTCACCTGCGCGAGCGCCTGGATATTGCGCGACCCGGCATCTACCGCCTGGCGCGCCGCCTCCCATTGCACGCCGAGCAGCTTCTGCGAGGCCTCGACCGTCAACTGCGCGACCCGAATGGCCGACGACATGCTCTCGTGCTGAAGCTTTGCCAACTCTTCTGGCGTGTTCCAGACTGTCATCGGACCAGGCCTCCCTGCCCGGCAGAAATCCGCTAAACTCCGCCGCCCAGAGCCGTGGGCCCGCGCCGGGCTTTAGCTCCAGACATTGCGACAAATCGCATCGGCGGCGGTCGACGTGTGCCAAAAACGCTTCCACGAATGCTCCGCCCGCGGCATCATGCCCGACTACGGGGCCCGGACAGGAATTCCGAACCGTGCACAACCGCCCGGCTCGACATCACCCCAGACCTACCGACCGACGCCGGACGAGAGATCATGAGCGAGACACCCCGCATCATCAAGAAGTACCCCAATCGTCGACTCTATGACACCGCCACCAGCACCTACATCACGCTGGCCAACGTCAAGCAGCTGGTTCTGGAGCAGACGCCGTTTCAGGTGATCGATGCCAAGTCGAACGACGATCTGACCCGCAACATCCTGCTGCAGATCATTCTCGATGAAGAGAACAGCGACGCACCGATGTTCTCGTCCGACATGCTGTCGCAGATGATCCGTTTCTACGGCAATGCGATGCAGGGCATGATGGGCAGCTATCTGGAGAAGAACATCCAGACGTTCATGGGGATCCAGCAGCAGTTGAAGGATCAGTCGCGCTCGCTGTACACCGCCAATCCCATGATGAATACCGAGGCCTGGAACCAGATCGTCAAGATGCAGGGCCCAGCGATCCAGAGCCTGATGAGCGGCTATCTCGAGCAGAGCGCGAAGATGTTCGTCGACATGCAGCAGCAGATGCAGAAGCAGACGCAGAACCTGTTCACCGGTTTTCCGTTCCCGGGCTTCGGCGCGACAGGCGGCGTCACTGGCACGCCTTCCGGCAACAAACCGGAAGACAAGTAGTTCTTGCCCGCCGATCGCGGCGCGGACCGCCGCGCATCATCGGTCCCGGCGCCGCGCGCCGTGCCGAAAGTCGGCTTCGTCTCGCTGGGGTGCCCGAAGGCCCTGGTCGATTCCGAACGCATCCTGACTCAGCTGCGCGCCGAGGGGTACACGATCGCCCCCGATTACGCGGGTTCGGACATGGTGATCGTCAACACCTGCGGCTTCATCGGTGCCGCGGTCGAGGAATCGCTGGACGCGATCGGTGAGGCGCTCGCCGAGAACGGCAAGGTGATCGTCACCGGGTGCCTCGGCGCAAAGGGCACGATCGTGCGCGACAGGTATCCCGAGCTGATCGCCGTCACCGGGCCACACGCGACCGACGAAGTGATGCAGGCGGTGCACGCGCACCTGCCGCAGCCGCACGATCCGTTCAGCGATCTGGTACCGCCGCAGGGTATCCGGCTGACGCCGAAGCATTACGCGTATCTGAAGATCTCCGAGGGCTGCAACCACCGCTGCACGTTCTGCATCATCCCGTCGCTGCGCGGTGATCTCGTGTCGCGACCGGTAGGCGAGGTGTTGCAGGAAGCCGAGCACCTCGTGCGCGCGGGCGTGAAGGAGCTGCTGGTGATCTCGCAGGACACCAGCGCCTACGGCGTCGACGTGCGCTATCGCACCGGGTTCTGGGGCGGACGGCCGGTGAAGACGCGGATGACCGAACTCGTGCAGGCGCTCGCGTCGTTCGGTGTGTGGGTACGGCTGCATTACGTGTATCCGTATCCGCACGTGGATGAAGTCGTGCCGCTGATGGCGCAGGGCAGGCTGCTGCCGTATCTGGACGTGCCGTTCCAGCATGCGAGCCCGCGGATCCTGAAGCTGATGAAGCGCCCGGCGAGTGCCGAGAACAACCTCGCGCGCATTCGCGCGTGGCGCGCGATCTGCCCCGAAATCACGCTGCGCAGCACGTTCATCACCGGGTTCCCCGGTGAGACCGATGCCGAGTTCGAGGAATTGATCGCGTTCCTCGAAGAGGCGCGGCTCGATCGGGTCGGCTGCTTCGCCTACTCGCCGGTCGATGGCGCAGCGGCGAACGCCCTGCCCGATCCGGTGCCCGAAGACGTGCGCGAAGCGCGCCGTGCGCGCTTCATGGAAGTGCAGGAACGGATCAGCGCCGAGCGCCTCCAGCGCAAGATCGGGCGCACGGTACGGGTACTGGTCGACTCGGTCGCAGGGACCAAGGCGGTCGGTCGCAGCGACGCCGATGCGCCGGAGATCGATGGGCAGGTCTATGTATCGGCGGCGCGTGGGGTGAAACCCGGGGATTTCATCGATGTGGAGATCGACCGGGCCGATGCGCATGACCTGCACGGGCGTCGCACGCGCGCCTTGGTCGGCGTCTGACGAGGCGGTGCGACGCGGACGCTATTCGCGAAAGAATTTCTGCACGGCATTCAGCTCGCGGGTCAGCGTCATCGGCGGGAGGCTTTTCAGGATCTTCCTGCCATACCCCTTCGACAGCAACCGCGGATCGCAGATCATCAACACGCCGCGATCGGTTTCGTCGCGGATCAGCCGTCCGGCGCCCTGCTTCAGCGTGATCGCCGCCTGGGGTAGTTGAATCTCGCCGAACGCATTGCCGCCGCTGCGATTGACATGTTCGATGCGCGCGGCGAGCACCGGATCGTCGGGCGGCGCGAACGGCAGCTTGTCGATCACCACCACCGACAGCGCGTCGCCGCGTACATCGACACCTTCCCAGAACGAATGGCTCGCGACGAGCACCGCATCGCCGCGACTGCGAAACCGTTCGAGCAACTCGTTGCGCGGCCCCTCGCCCTGCACCATCAGCGGGAACAACAGGCCGCGCCGGCGAAACGCCTCGTCGAGCAGCGCGTGCGCGGCGCGCATCGCACGCAGGCTGGTGCAGAGCACGAACGTGCGCCCACCGGCCGCTTCGATCACCGGCAGCGCCGCGTCGACCACCGCGCGCACATAGTCCGGCGTGTTCGGCTCGGGCATGCCGGGCGGCACGTACAACAGCGACTGCCGCGCGAAATCGAACGGACTCGGCCACGCGGCGCATTCGGCATCGGCCAACCCGAGCGTGCCGGCGTAATGACTGAAGTCGCCGTCGATCGACAGCGTCGCCGAGGTGAATACCCACGCGCGCGCACGCACGGAGGCCCCGGTACCCATCTGCTGACGAAAAATACGGGCGATCGACAAAGGCGTCGCGTGCAGTTGCAAAGACTGGGCGAACGTCTCGCCCCAGAGTACCCAGCCACCTTCGGTGTCGTCCGCACCGTCAGCGCCCCGAGCGTCGTCGTGACGAACATCGGCGTGAAGGTCGGTACTCGCGTGTGCTGCCTGCACGCGCCACCGCTCGAGGCGCTCATACAGCGCGGTCGCACGCTCGGTGCACTTTTCGAGCCCTTCGCTGCGCTCCGATTGCTCCGCCAGATGCTCGCCGAGGCGCATCAGGGTCGCGAGCACGTGGTCGAGCGCGGAGGTGAACGTTGGCCGCTCGCGCAGCAGGCGCAAGCTGAGCCGCCCCGACTCTTCGCGTACCGCCAGGCGCAGGTCGCGGGTCGCCTTCTCGAACGCCGAGGCTGCCACCGGCAACGGCGCATAGTCGCGCGCGCCTGCCAGCGCCTCGCCGCGGGTGTCGCGCGCAAGATCGAGCATCTGCGTGGTCGACACCGACTCGCCGAAGAACATGCTCGCGGTATCCGGCAACGCATGCGCTTCGTCGAAGATCACGGCATCGCACGTGGGCAATAATTCAGCGAAGCCCGTATCGCGCAATGCGACATCAGCGAAGAACAGGTGATGATTGACCACGACGAGGTCGGCGGCCAGGGCGTTGCGGCGCGCCTCCATCACGAAACAACGCTGGAAGTGCGCGCACTCGGCGCCGAGGCAGTTTTCGCGCGTCGAGGTCGCCCACGCCCACGCCGGGGCGGTGTCGGGTACCGCTGCGAGCTCGCTGCGATCGCCGGTCTTGCTCGTCTTCGCGAAACGTTCTATCTCGCGGAAGTGACGCACGTCCTGGGCGCTGCTGAACAGACCTTCGCGCGCATTGCGCTCGAGATGGTAGTGGCAGAGGTAGTTCGAGCGTCCCTTGAGCAGCGCGACCGCGATCGGCACGTTGAGCGCGGCGCGTACCAGTGGCAGGTCGCGTTCGAACAGCTGGTCCTGCAAGGTCTTGGTGCCGGTCGAGATGATCACCTTGGCCCCGGATAGCAGGGCCGGCACGAGATAGGCGAAGGTCTTGCCGGTGCCGGTACCCGCCTCGGCAACGAGCACGCCCTGGTCGCGCAAGGTGCGCGCGATCGCGCTCGCGAGCTCCACCTGCCCGGGGCGCGGTCGATAGCCCGGCACCGCGCGCGCCAACGGCCCTTCGGCGGAGAAGACGTGTTCGAGACTGGCGTTCAGGGTGAAGACGAAGG
Source organism: Burkholderiales bacterium (assembly GCA_014379045.1). Taxonomy (GTDB): domain Bacteria; phylum Pseudomonadota; class Gammaproteobacteria; order Burkholderiales; family CAIKXV01; genus CAIKXV01. Next base: position 1,594 of record JACMMK010000515.1, on the reverse strand, counting down.
CATCGTGAGGGTGGGAATCGCTCGTGACGGACAAACCGGCGACGGGGCAGAGCCTCCCCACCACCACAGCATCGGCAGTCGACGCAGCACTTCGAGCGACCGCGATCATCGCACGTGCCGGGACGCGCGCCGCAGGCCGAACCGGCAGATTCGCGCTGTAACTGCAGGTTGCCAATACCTTCCCGACGCGCGCCGAAACAGTGTTATCCTCATGCAATATGTCGAGTACAGAATATCCAGAAGTAGTCTCTGCAGAACTGGCTGCAGATTCGGTCGAAGACTGCCCTTCCCCTTCTCACGGCGCTTCAGAAGTGCCACCCGCGACGCGGTCGCAGGCTGAGTCAGGCCTCGTCGCGACGGCTGTGGCGGCTTGCAGCTTCAAGGATCTCGGTCTCGCGCCCGAGCTGTTACGTGCGCTCGACGAACTCGGGTACAAGGAGCCGACGCCGATACAGACGCAGGCGATTCCGCATGTGATGCGCGGCATCGACCTGCTCGGTGGCGCCCAGACCGGGACCGGCAAGACCGCCGCGTTCGCGCTGCCGATGCTGCAACGGCTTCGTGCGCATGCGAACACGAGCGTGTCTCCGGCACGGCATCAAGTACGCGCGCTGATCCTGGCACCGACGCGCGAACTCGCGGCGCAGGTAGAAGAGAGCGTGCGCGAGTACGCCAAGTACACGAATCTGCGCGCGACCTGCGTCTTCGGCGGGGTTTCGATCGACCCGCAGATCGCCCAGTTGCGCGCCGGAGTGGAAATCGTCGTCGCCACCCCCGGGCGCCTGCTCGATCACCTGCAGCAGAAGACCATCTCGTTGGCGCAGGTCGAGTTTCTCGTGCTCGACGAGGCCGACCGGATGCTCGACATGGGCTTCATGCCCGACATCAAGCGCATTCTCGCGCTGCTGCCGGAACGCCGGCAGAGCGTGCTGTTTTCGGCGACCTTCCCCGATGAGGTCAAGCGGCTGTCGGAGCAGTTGCTGAAGACGCCGATCCGGATCGAGGTCGCGCGCCCGAACGCGACGGCCGAGACGATCACCCATACGATCCACCGCTGCGATGAAGTGAACAAGCGACGGCTGCTGTCGCATCTCGTGCGCAGCCGCGCGCTCGCACAGGTTCTGGTGTTCACCCGCACCAAGCAGTCGGCGCGCCGTCTGGCGCTGTCGCTGCAGCAGGAAGGGCTGTCTGCAGCCGAGATCCACAGCGACAAGACACAGGCCGAGCGCATGCAGGCCCTCGCCGACTTCAAGGCGAACCGCATCGCGCTGCTGGTCGCCACCGATATCGCGGCACGTGGACTCGATATCGACCACCTGCCGCACGTGATCAACTACGAGTTGCCGCAGTCGGCTGAAGACTACGTGCACCGTATCGGGCGTACTGGACGCGCGGGACTGCTCGGCGAGGCGATCTCGCTGGTGAGCGCTGCCGAGGACGAGATGCTCGCCAGCATCGAGAAACTGATCAAGCGCAAGCTGCCGATCGTCGAAGTCGAAGGGTGGCACCCGGACCGTCACCCCGAACGTTCGTCGGCGCGAGCCGGCGCCGCGGGCGACAGCACCGGACACGAGAGAGTCGGCCGGGACCGCCC
>JACMMK010000514.1 GCA_014379045.1 Burkholderiales bacterium | reverse complement strand
CAAGCGCGAGCGTGGCGAATCGCGCGAGACCCCGCGCGCCCGCCGGCAAAACGCGCCGGGCAGCGCGCATCCGGACCGGTGCGCTGGCGTCGATCCGTCTGCGGGCGGGAGCGTAATGGGTGGATGCAGCAGGCATCGGCAGCGGGGGCATGGCGACTCCGGCAGGCGGGGGACGAAGTGCATTGTGCACGACCGCTGCCCGACTTCAACCGGCGCTGCGGCGTGCGCCCGAGCTGATGGCTCACAATGGAGCCCCTCGTTCAAATTCTGCCGGACCGCCGATGGCGAAGGTCCACCCCGATGGCTGGCGCGCACTCAGCGCGCAGGGCGCTGCCGAGCGTGAACTGCAGACGCTCGCTGTGCTTGCGCAAGGCCTCGCTGACGACTATACGGTCTACCATGGCGTGCACTGGACGCGGATCGAGCACGGCGGCCACACGCTCGTCGGCGAGGTCGATTTCGCGATCGTCGGCCCGAGCGGACGATTGCTGCTGATCGAGCAGAAGAGCGGTTTTCTGGCCGAAACCGACGAGGGTCTGGTCAAGCGCCACGCCCACCGGCAACAGCGCGTGGCGGTCGGCATGGCGCGCTCGGCCGAGGCGCTGCGGGCGCGCCTGCGGCAGTTCTGCCGGGGCGAGGAAACGTTCGTCGATGCACTGCTCTACTGCCCCGACTACACGGTGAAGGACCCGGGTTCGGCCGGCATCGATCCCTCGCGCATCGTCGATGCGACGAACAAGAACCGCCTGTTGCCGATCATCCGCGCGCTGCTGCCCGACGATGGCGAGGTGCTCCCCGCCAAGGCCGCAGTCCACCGGTTTCTCGGCGACATCCTGCAACTCGTGCCGGAGGTCAACGCGATGGTCGGCGAAGCCGACGCGTTGTACACCCGACTGTCCGGCGGGCTCGCCCACTGGGCGCGACGCATCGAGTGCGAACCGTTCAGGCTGAGAGTGACCGGTACCGCCGGATCGGGGAAGACGCAGCTCGCGCTCGAGGTGTACCGCGATGCGGTGCGCGAGGGCAGGCGCCCGCTGTTCGTCTGCTACAACCGGCCGCTTGCCGATCATGTCGCACGCATTGCGCCCTCGGGTGGCGAGGTCGTCACCTACCATCAGCTCGGCGATCGCGTGGCGCGCACGCTGGCACAGCGCCCCGACTTCACCCAGGCCGGCGCGTTCGCCCAGCTCGAGGCCGTGCTCGATGCCTACACGCCGGACGAGGCTGCGCGCTTCGACACGCTGATCGTCGATGAAGGTCAGGACTTCGTCGATACCTGGGCGCACAACCTGTTGCGGTTCCTGCGCGCAGACGGCCGGGCCTGGTGGCTCGAAGACCCGATGCAGAATCTGTACGCACGCCCCGCGGTGGCGCTTGCGGGCTGGGTCGGCATCCGTTCCGACGTCAACTACCGAACGCCCAAAGAGATCGTCGACACGCTGAACCGCCTGTTGCCGCTACCGCACGCGATGGAAGCCGGCAGCCCGATTCCCGGCTACGACGTCGACATCGTCGGCTACACCGACAGCGACGATCTGATCACGAAGACCGTGAACGCGGTCACCCGCTGCATCGGTCTGGGCTTCAAGCGCTCGCACATCGCCGTCGTCACCTACCGGGGTCGCGAGAGCTCGAAGCTCGCAGCGCTCGACCGGCTGGGACCGTATCCGTTGCGGGCACCGACCGGTCGCTACGATCTGTTCGGCAACCAGACCGTCACCGACGGCGATGTGCTGATCGACTCGGTGCATCGCTTCAAGGGACAGGCGGCACCATGCGTGGTGCTGACCGAGATCGACTTCGAGACGCTGGACGAACGCGCGGTGCGGCGCATCTTCGTGGGCGCGACACGCGCGACGATGAAATTGACGCTGGTGGCGGCGCAGGACGCAGCCGCCCTGCTCACATCGAGACTGTAGTCAGCGCCGTGCAGCAGCGATATTGCCGCGACGACCGCCGCGTCACGACTGCGCCCGCACCGCTCAGCGCCGCGGGTGAAGAAGGCTCACCGGGCAACCCTCTATTGATAGCACGGCCCCGCGATGCCCGGCATTCGAGTGAACAGCGACTCGTCCAGGTCGAAGCCGAGGCCGGGCCGGTCGGACGGCTCGATCCAGCCATCGATCACGGCTGGTGCGCCTGAACACAGCTCATCGCGAAACGGGTTGTAGGGCGCGCAGTCGGCTTCATAGATGAGCGCATTCGAGGCAGCGCACAGCAGATGCACGCACGCTGCCGCATCGATCGCGCTCAGCCCGGTGTGCGGTGCGAGCGGTCGGCGGAAGGCGGACGCGAGATCGGCGATCTTCTTGCATTCGGTAATGCCCCCCGCCTTCGCCGGATCGGGCTGGATGATGTCTACCGCAGCCGTTTCGAGCAACTGTCGCGCCTGGAACCGCGTGAAGTGATTCTCGCCGGCCGCGATCGGCAGTCGGGTTCGCGCGTTGAAATGCGCGTAGTCGGCAAGGTTGTCGGGCGTGAACGGCTCCTCGATCCAGAACACGTCGAGCTCTTCCAACGCCGGCAGCGCGCGCTGCATATCCATGTACGTGTAGCGCGTATTGATGTCGACCATGATGTCGACGTCCCCGCCGAGTCCCAGGCGAACGGCGCGCACGCGTTCGATGTCGTTGTGGACCGAGTCGCCCAGACGAAGCTTGATCGCGGTGAAACCCTGGCTCACGTAACCCTGCGCCTCTTCGAGCAGCGCCGACGGGGCTTTGAAGCCGAACGACACACCGCCCGCATAGGCGCGAATCTTCCGCTTCTCGCCGCCGAGCAGCCGCCACACCGGCAACTCGAGCGCTTTCGCCCGAGCGTCCCACAACGCCATGTCGACCCCGCTCAGCGCTTTGTACAGTGCCCAGCCGGGGCCGTGGGTCTGTCCCTGCTTGATGTAGATCGTCTGCCAGATCTGCTCGATCGCCATCGCATCGGCGCCGACCACGATCGGGGCCAGATTCTGATTGACCAGAGCAGCGACCACCGTCGGCGCGAGCGCGTGGTGGGATTCACCATAGCCGGTGATGCCGTCTTCGGTGCGCACCCGGACCACCACCGTGTCCTTCTTGACCGGCTGGCCGCTGCCGCGCCGGGGCGCGTCGACCAGACGGAACGACAACGGGAATGCCTGCACTTCGGTGATCTTCATCGGCACATTCTTTCGCTACCCCTGCGATCAATCGACGCGGGCGCCGGACTGTTTGATCACCTTTGCCCAGACCCGCAGCTCTTCCTGAATCAGCGCCGCGAACTCTTCAGGGGTGGTGCCGACGGCGACCAGGCCCTGATCGGTCAGCTTCTGTCGAATCCCGGGCGCATTGATCGCCTTCAGCAATGCGCCGTTCAATTGAGCGATGACCGGCTTCGGCGTGCCGGCCGGTGCCATCACGCCGTACCAGGTGTTGACAGAGAAGCCCGGCAACCCGGCCTCGTCCAGCGTCGGCAAGTCCGGCGCCATCGACGAGCGCTGCGCACTGGTCACCCCGAATGTCCGCAGTTTCCCTGCCTTGATGAACGGGAGCGCCAGATGCAGACCCTGGAACATCATCTGCACCTGGCCCGCGATCAGATCGGTCGAGGCCGGTCCGCTGCCTTTGTACGGCACGTGGACCAAGTCGACACCGGCCGTGGTCTTGAACAGTTCGGCGGTCAGATGGGAAGTGGTGCCGTTGCCGCCGGAACCGTAATTCAGTTGCCCCGGTCGCGACTTCGCATAGGCAATGAACTCCTTCAGTGTCTTCGCCGGCAGCGCAGGATTCACCACCAACGCGGTCGGCGACGTGAACAGCAGCGAGATCGGTTCGAAGTCCTTGATCGGGTCGTACGGCAATGACGCATACAGGCCGGGTGCAATCGAATGCGAACTCGGGCTGGCGATGGTGAGCGTGTAGCCGTCGGGCTTCGCCCGCGCCGCATGCGCGGTACCGACGGTGAGTCCGGCGCCGGTACGATTCTCGACCACGACCGACTGCCCCAGCGACTCGGTGAGCATTTGACCGACCAGACGACCGACGATATCGGTGGGTCCTCCGGCTGCAGCCGCGACGACCATGGTGATCTGGCGCGTCGGATACGGTTGCGCGAAGGAGCTACCCGCCACAAACGCGCAGAACATCGTGACCGATGCCGCAGTCGACGCGTGCCTGGCCATCCGCATTGACTACTCCTCTATGTCGAAGTTCGCGAACTGCGTTCAGTGCGTGCCGTCGACCAGCGCGCCGTGTTCCTCCGACGGGCGACGCAGTTCGTTGCCGAGTCGGCCGCGCACACAAACCGCCGCCGCGGTGCCTGGGGCCTGCGCCATCGCCAACACGGTCTCTACTATACGCGCGCTACCACTGCCCGCGCGTACTCGACGGCAGCGCAACGCTTCGTGCAGGTAGCGCATCAAGCCGGCGCAGCGCCGCGCAGACAGGTTCGCTGCAGCACGCGCGGAAAGCGCGCCGCATCGAAATTGGTGTTGCCACGGTGCAGCAGACAGCGGTTGTCCCACATCAGCAGATCGCCCAGCGTCCACTTGTGGCGATAGACAAAACGTTCCTGGACGGCGTGCGCCGTCAGTTGTTCCAAGCGCACCCGCCCGGCTTCTTCCGGCTGGCCTTCGAAGTACGCGGCGTGCTCACCCATGAACAGTGCTTTCTCGCCGGTTTCCGGGAGGGTGCGCACCAGCGCGTGCGAGATGGGCGGGGCGTCGGCGATTTCCTCCGGCGTGGCCCTGCCGCCGGCGCGCTCGCGCGAGATCTCCCAACTATGCACGACGCGCACGCCGTCCAGTTCCGCCTGGTCTGCGGCGGGCAACGCCTCATAGGCGGCGATCATGTTGGCAAAGCACGTCTCCCCGCCATCCGGCGGCATCACCAGCGCGTGCAGTATGGTCGCGAGCGAGGGTTGCGGTCGGAACGATTTGTCCGAGTGCCATCGGTCGGTGGACACCTTGCCGCTGGGTCTGCCGTCCGCATCGAGATTGCTGACGATCTGCACCAGCGGGTTGACCTTGCCGCGGTTTCTGGCGACGTGGTGCTCGAGCGTGCCGAATTGCTCAGAGAAGACGACTTGCTGGTCCTGGTCCAGGTGCTGATCGCGAAAGCACAGCACGTGATAGCGCACGAAGTTCTCGTAGATGGCACGCCGGGTGGCGTCGGCGAGCGGTTGCCGCAAATCCAGGCCCGTGATGGCTGCGCCGAGAACGGGGGAGAGCGGTTCGACGGCAAAGGACTGGCGTTCGAGGGTTACGGTCATGGCCTGCCTCCTTGAAGCTGTCTGCGAAAGACTACTCCCGGCCGTTGGAAGTCGCGCTCTCGGAAATGCTGCTGAATGCGCGAAGCTATTCTCGTCGGTGCCGAAGGGGATACGATACTGCAACTCTGTATGCGCCAATACTTGGGCGCATCGCGGAACACAATCGCAGCGGGGAGACTAGGACCATGAGTCTTGGTGCGAATGCTTTGGCGCTTGTCCTGGGTGCCGGCCTGTCCCTCTCACCATGCCCGGCCTGGCGAGGGGCGCACGCCGCCACGCTGCAGGATTACCCCAGTCGGCCATTACGTTTTGTCGTGCCATTTCCGCCGAGCGGTTCCAACGACATCATTGCCCGCAGCTTGGTCCCGCGGTTGAGCGAAGAATTGCGCCAACCCATCGTCGTCGATAACCGTGGCGGCGCCAATGGCATTATCGGTACGGAACTTGCCGCAAAGTCGCCGCCGGATGGTCACACGTTCCTGATCGTCGGCAACGGCTTCACCATCAATCCCAGCATCTACCGCAAGCTACCGTATGACCCCGTACGTGATTTTGCCCCGGTATCGCTGGTGGGCAATGGCAATTTCGTGCTGGTGGTGAATCCTTCGGTAGCCGCGCGCAATGTGAATGAGTTGGTGGCACTGGCCAAGGCTTCACCGGGCAAGCTCACCATGGCTTCGGCGGGTATGGGCAATATGGCGCACCTGACCGGAGAGTTGTTCATGTCGATGACGGGCACGCGTTTCGTGCATGTACCGTACAAGGGCGGCGGACCGGCGATCACCGAGTTGCTGGGTGGACAGGTATCGCTGTACTTCAGTACGGTCACGGTGGCGCTACCCCATATCAAGGCCGGCAAGCTGCGCGCGCTGGCGGTGACCGGTGCGCAGCGTGCGGCCGTGGCGCCGGAATTGCCGACCATGGCGGAAGCCGGCGTCGCCGGATACGCGGTCGATGGCTGGTATGGCATCCTGATGCCTGGACAGACGCCGACGACCATCATCTCGCGCTTTGCTGCGAACCTGCATCGTGTGCTGCAGGACAGCGAAGTGAAGCAGCGGTTGGCGGCGCAAGGTATCGACACCACCCTGAGTACGCCTGAGCAATTGCGCAAAGTGATTGCGGCGGAGCTCGTGCAGTGGGCGAAGGTGGTGCGCGATGCGGGTGTTCAGCCCGAGTGATGGCGCGCTCGCGCGTACGCTATGTTGATGTACTGATTCGCCCGGCCGAAGCGAGCTACTGCCTCGCCAAGCTTCGCAGCACGTCCGGGTTCACCACATTCACCGGCTGCCCCGCCGCGTAGGCAATGATCTGATCGAAGATGTCGGAGAACTGGATCTCGTACTCGTCGCGTGTCACGTAGCCGACGTGCGGGGTGCAGACGACGTTGTCCATCGCGAGCAGCGGGTTCGCCACGTCGCGCATCGGTTCGGTCTCGTACACGTCCACCGCCGCCAGCCCGGGCCGCCCCGCGCGCAGCGCGTTCACCAGCGCACCGGACGCGATCAACTGCGCGCGGCTGGTATTGACCAGCATCGCCGTGGGCTTCATCGAGCGCAGGTCTTCCTCGGCGACGATGCCGCGCGTCGCCGCGACCAGGCGCATATGGAGCGAGATCACGTCGCACTGCTCAAACAAGGCACGTTTACTTTCCGCGACCGCATGACCGTCCTGCCGTGCCGCGGCCTGCGACGCTTCACGCGCCCAGACGAGCACGTTCATGCCGAACGCCTTGCCGTAACCGGCCACCGCAGCGCCGATGCGCCCGTACCCGTAGATGCCGAGCGTCTTGCCGCGCAGCGTGTCCCAGACGCCGGTCTGCCAGACGCCCGCGCGCAGCGCGATCATCTGCTGCGGAATGCGTCGTGCGGCGGAAAGCACCAACCCCCAGGTGAGTTCGGCGGTGGCATACGAGGGCGCGCCCGGATGCTGCGACGACGACACGATCACACCGCGTTCGGTGCAGGCGTCGATATCGATGTGCGGATAGACGCTGCGTTGACTGATCAGTTTCAGATTCTCCAGACGGCGCAGCAGCGCGCCGCGAATCTGCGTGCGTTCGCGGATCAGCACGAGCGCTTCGGTGTCGCGCAGGCGCTCGGCGAGGGTGTCGTCGTCCTGGGTGTGATCGGTCCAGATGCGCACCTCGTGCGCGGCGAGCTTCGCGAAGCACGCCAGCGTGCGCACGGTGTCGAAGTAGTCGTCGAGGATGGCGATCTTCATTCGAGGAAGTTCCTGAGCAGGTAGGCGCCGGGCGGTTGTGTGCTGGATGGGCGCCGGTCGCAGACCGCGCGCCCTCTGTCAAAGCGCCGAGCGACAGCGCTCGGCCCAAGCGCGCTGCTTCGTCGTCAGTGTCCCGGCGCCTTGTTGTGTTCGGTCCAGCCGGTTGTCTTCGCCCCCTCGGTGGCGATCAGCACATACGCCATCACGCAGTCTTCCTTGCCCGGGTTACGCCAGTTGTGGTTCGTGCCGAGCTGGATCACCACATCGCCGGGCTTCAGGTGCACCGAGCCTTCGTCCATCTCCATGATCATCTCGCCGGCGAGGCAGATGGCGTAGTCGACCGAGTCGGTCGCATGCCAGCGCGGGACATTACCCGGTGCGTAGCGTCCGAAGCGGAACACCGAACCGCCGGCGAGGCTGGTGCCGAGTTCCCAGGTGTTCGGGTCGTCGGTGGCGGTCTCCGCGGGTAGCTTCTTCGTCGCCCACAGCGGGATGTTGTCGAAGCCCGGGCGCACATTGAGGGGCTCGATCTGAGTGTCCCACTTGATGCAGCTCTTGCCTTCGCTGTTGAAGCCGGTGACGACGCGACGGAAACTTTTCATGGTGCGCTCTCTCCTGCGTGTTGGATGCGAATGTAACGAATTAGCGAATGGAATCGGACGTGGCCGGTGCGCCACCCGGAACCGGACGCACTCCCGTGCCGTATCGGTGTGACCACTGGCGCGTGGCACTTGAACGGTGCACTTGCCTATGTTACTGCGCAGGGCGTTCGCTGGCTGCCCGCTGGTTCTCGACGGTATCGCAGCGTTTCAGATAGCCGACAGCGACCGTTGCAATCCGCCGCAGGGCGTGCGCCAGTGCGGGAAACGTGATGCCGTTGCGGGCGCAGTGCCTTCGACGTGGATAAACGCACACTTGAACCCGGACCTCAACTGTCCGAGTATCGAAGCTTCGGCGTTGCTTGCGCGAACGCCCCGGCTGCCGGCGCCCGCATGTGGGGCGCAGCCCGGCCAGGCACCGTGCGACGCCCGATCCGGCACGAAAAGGAGTCGTGATGGCCCGTAAAGTCAAGATGGCGATTCAACCGCCGAGCTTCCGTCCGACTGTCGTCGGCACCCACCACGCGGTCGCGACCGGTCACTACCTCGGCACCGTGGCGGCGATGCGCATCCTCGACGGCGGCGGCAATGCGATCGATGCCGGGGTGTGTGCCGCGATGGCGCTGGCCATCCTGCAGCCGGACATGGTCAGCTTCGCCGGGGTCGCGCCGACGCTGATCTATCTGAAGGCCGAGGATCGCGTGATCAGCCTGGCCGGCCTCGGCTACTGGCCGGCGAACACCGATCTCGAGCGCCTGCGCCGCGAGGGCGGCGCGCACGTGCCCGAGGGACTGCTGCGCACGGTGATGCCTGCCGCCCCGGCGACGCATATCGAGGCGCTGCGTCGCTACGGGACGATCTCGTTCACGCAGGCTGCAACCGCCGCGATGGAGATCGCGCGCGACGGCTTCGCCGTGTACCCGCTGCTCGCCAGCAACATCGCGTGGACGGCGGAGCAGTTCGCGCGCTGGCCGGACAACGCGGCCGTGTTCCTCCCCGGTGGCCAGCCGCCGAAGGTCGGCGATGTGCTGAAGCAGGTCGACCTCGCCAGGACGATCTTCCGGATGATGGAGGTCGAGCGCGAGACGCAGGGCGATCGCGACCGGAAACTGCGTGCAGTACACGACTGGTTCTATCGCGGACCCTTCGCACAGACCGTACACGACTACCACCAGCGCCACGACGGCTTCGTCACGAAAGACGATCTTGCGGGTTTCGAAGTGCCAGTCGAGGAAAGCATCTCGGTGCGCTATCGCGACTACACGGTGCACAGCTGCGATGTGTGGTGCCAGGGCATCGTGCTGCTCGAGACGCTGAAGATTCTCGAAGGCTACGACTTGAAGGCACTCGGCCATAACTCGGTGGCCTACGTGCATGCGGTGAATCAGGCCCTGAATCTGTCGTTCGCCGATCGCGAGGCGTATTCGGGGGATCCGAAGTTCGTGAACGTACCGAAGGCGGGCATGCTCTCCGACGCGTACGCAGCGCGGCAACGCGGCCGCATCGATGCGCAGCGTGCGTTCGCGGCCCTGCCCGACCCGGGATATCCGGACGGCGCCCCCGCGCCGTATCTGCTGCATGAACGCGCAACGGACGACGCGCGCGGCACGAGCAACAAGGCGCTGCAACCCGGCACGATCTACGGCTGCGTGATGGACCGCGACGGCAACGGTTACTCGGCGACGTTGAGTGACCCGCAATACGACGTGCCGATCATTCCGGGTACCGGCTTGGCGTTGTCGGGACGCGGCTGCCAGTCGCGCCTCACGCCGGGACATCCGAGCGTCGTGGCACCCGGCAAGCGCCCGCGTCTGACACCGAATCCGTCGCTCGCGTTCCGCGATGGCAAGCTGTTCATGGCCTTCGGCACGCCGGGAGGCGACACCCAGTCGCAGGCGATGCTGCAGGTGTTCCTCAACATCGTCGAGTTCGACAAGACGGTGCAGGCAGCGGTCGAGGCGCCGCGCATCTCGAGCTGGAGCTTCCCCAACTCGTTCGCGCCGCACGGCTACCTGCCGGCGCGACTGAACATCGAGGATGCGTTTGCGCGGGACACGATCGAGGCGTTGCGCACGATGGGCCATGACGTCGACGTCTGGCCGCAGTTCCCCGCCGAGAATGCCGGTGTCTGCGCGATCATGGCGCACCCGACGACGGGCCTCAAACACGCCGGCGCCGATCCACGGCGCGAAGGCTATGCGGGAGCATGGTGATGCGGCGATCGATGCGACCCTTCGGTGCAGATCGCGTCCCGGCGTCTGCTGTGATGCATGACGCCGTCCGTGCAGATACCACGCGCGCGCGGGTCCGGCGCGGCGTGCCCACCTTCCTGCTCGCTCTGGTCGTAACGGCCCCGCTGCATGCCGCCGCACCGGTCGACGGCTATCCCTCGCGCCCGGTGCGGTTCGTCGTGCCGTTCACGCCCGGCACGCTCGACGTGATGGTGCGCCAGATCGGCCAGAAGCTTGCCGAGAAGTACGGGCAGCCGGTCATCGTCGATTCACGGCCCGGTGCCGGCACCATCGTCGGCACCGAGATCGTGTCGAAGGCCTCGCCCGACGGTCACACGTTCCTCGTCAACACCACGACCTTCGTCATCAACCCGAGCCTGCACGCGAAGCTGCCGTACGACCCGGTGCGCGACTTCACGCCGGTGACGCAGATCGACGCGGTCGCGAACATCCTGGTCACCAGCCCGACGAGTCCGGCACAGACGATCAAGGACGTGATCGCGCTGGCGAAGGCGAAACCGGGGTTGCTCACGTACGCCTCCCCCGGCTCGGGGTCGGCACCGCATATCGCGACCGAGATGTTCAAGAGCATGGCGGGCATCGACATGGTGCACGTACCGTATCGAGGCATCCCCGAAGCCGCCGGCGATGTGATGGCCGGGCGCGTGTCGATGCTGATGACCACCACCGCATCGGCGTCGCCGTACCTGCGCGGCGGACGCCTGCGCGGACTCGCGGTCAGCAGCCGCCAGCGCGTCGCCTCGCTTCCCGACATCCAGACGATGGGCGAGACGCTGCCCGGGTACGAGATGGATGCGTTCCGCGGCGTGATCGGGCCGGCGGGCATCCCCCCGGCGATCGTGAAGCGCGTGTCCGGCGACATCGCCAACATCGTGCGCAATACCGAGATCCGCGACATCCTGATGGCCGACGGGTCGGCGCCGGTGGGCAGTACACCCGAGCAATTCACCGCGTTCCTCAAGAGCGAGATGGCGAAGTGGGGCAAGGTGGTCAAGGCTTCGGGCGCAAAGGCGGATTGAGGGCGACCGAACGCCACGAACCGGACCGCCTGTTTTTCGTGTCGTGGAAGCCCGGTGGGCGCAGTCGTCTGCCGGGTGGAGCGGGTCCAGGCGCGTTCAGCGCGCACTCAGCGTGGCAATGCCATCCCTTCGCTCAGGATGTGAGCGTAGCGCGTATAGCTGAACACGCGTCCGCGTTGCCTGCGGGTGAGCTCGGCGACCAGTCCGATGCGTTCCAGATGCGCCAAAGACTTGTTGACCGTGGCCGGCGTGAGCCCGGTCGCCGCGGAAAGCGACGCCGCCGTTGCGATCGGTTGGCGCTGCAACGATCGGTGGAGCGCGAGCGCCGATGGCGCGGCGCGGCCCAAGTCTTCGATACGTCTCGCATCGCTTGCGGCCAACTCGAGCAGTTGCTTCGCCGATGCGGCCGCTTGAGTTGCGCTGTCCACGACCGCATCAGCGAAGAATTCCAGCCAGGTTTCCCAATCGCCGGTCAAGCGCACCGCATTCAACAGTTCGTAGTAGGTCTGACGGTGCGATTTGAAGTACAGGCTCAGATACAGCATTGGCTCGCGCAACAGACCATCCGAGGCGAGTTGCATCGCTATCAGCAGGCGGCCGACGCGCCCGTTGCCATCGAGGAAGGGGTGGATGGTTTCGAACTGAACATGTGCCAGCGCGGCCTTGACCAGCGACGGGGTAGATTCCGGCTCGTCGTGCAGAAAGCGCTCGTACTGCTTGAGGCAATCGTCGAGCTCGCTCGCCGGCGGTGGCACGAACGCGGCGTTGCCCGGGCGCGTTCCTCCGATCCAGACCTGGCTCCGACGAAACTCGCCGGGCGTAAGCCGCGCCCCTCGCCCAGGACCGATCAGCACCTCATGTACTTCGCGGATCAGCCGCAGTGAAAGCGGGAATCCTCCTCGCAATCGTTGCAGACCATGTTCGAGCGCCGCGACGTAGCGGCTGACTTCACGCGCATCCTCGACCGGGACGCCGGGTTGCTCATCGAGTTCGTACAACATCAGATCGGCGAGCGAGGACTGCGTTCCTTCGATCATCGATGACAGTACGGCTTCCTTGCGCACGAAGCTGTAAAGTAGCAACGCCGCATTGGGTAACAGATCGGTCACCGCGTCGAGCCTGCCAAGCGCCAGCAAGGCGGCGTCGAAGCGGCTACGCAGCGCGGTGGTCCAATCGACACCTGGGCTCGGCGGCAAGGCTGACGGGACAAAAGCTCTGAACACCTCCCCCGCGCCGGCAGCCTCGACGTACCGGCCTTGCAAAGCCCGCTTCATCGACCGTGAGCCTAAATTAGTGACCGATCCTATTTTAGGTTGAAGCTTTATCGTAAAACAAGCGGCGCAGGCGAAATCTCGCAGAGCAGGCCTGCGACCACACTGTGGAGTTCCCGTGTTCGCACCCGCTGACCACTCGGCGACGCCCGAGACCCCCCCGATCGAGTTGACAGCGGAAGTCGCACGCGCCGCACGCCTGTTCGATGAAATGCGCGCGCGCAGCGCCGATGAACCGGGCGTCTCGCGCGCCTCGTGGGGACCGGGCGAACAGATGGCGCACGACCTCGCCCGCGAATGGGCCGATGAACTGGGCCTCGAGTGCGCGGTGGACTTTGCCGGCAACCTGTACATGACCCTGCCTGGCCGCGACCGCGCGGCACCGTGCATCATGATCGGCTCGCACATGGACGCGGTGCCGCACGGTGGCAACTACGACGGCGCGGCGGGCGTCGTCGCCGGGCTGGTTGCGGTCGCCTGGCTGCAACGCGCCGGGATGGTGCCGCGCGTCGATGTGACCGTGATGGCGATCCGCGGCGAGGAGTTGTCGTGGTTCCCCGCGCCCTACCTCGGCAGCCGCATGGCGTTCGGCCGCGTCGACACCGACGCGGTCGACACCATCGTGCGGGTCGACACCGGGCGCACGCTCGCCGAGCACATGCAGGACGGCGGCTTCGATCCGCAGGCTGTGCGCGACGGTCGTCGTCACCTCGCGCCCGAAGCGATCGGTGCCTATCTCGAGGTGCACATCGAGCAGGGACCGCATCTGGTGCATATCGGTCGGCGTTGCGCGGTGGTGACCGGCATTCGCGGCAACCATCGCCACAAGCACGGCCGCGTCATCGGCGCGTACGGCCACGCCGGCGCGGTGCCGCGCAACGAGCGGCGCGACGCGCTGCTCGCCGGGGTGGATTTCGT
>JACMMK010000513.1 GCA_014379045.1 Burkholderiales bacterium | reverse complement strand
GGCGGGAAAGGAACGACCACGCGCACGGCGCGCGACGGATACGCCTGCGCCTGCGCGAGCGTCGGCGAAACGCCAGGCAGGAGCGACGCGAACGCGATGTACGCGAGCGTGCGCTTCACGCGCGCAGTGGCACGCACGACGTCGTGATCGGACCCACGCTACTCGGCCTTGATCCCGGCGTCCTTGACAATCTTCGCCCACAGCGCGAGATCGGTCGCAACCTGCTCGCCGAGGCGCTCGGGCGTGCTCGACTGCAGATCGAGGCCGCTGCCCTTCAACCGTTCCGCCAGCTCTTTAGAGGCGATCGCCTTCACGGTCTCGGCGTTCAGGCGCACGATGATCTCTCTCGGGGTGCCGTTCGGGGCGAACAACGCGAACCAGTTGTCGGCCACCAGCCCCTTGAAGCCCGACTCCGCGAAGGTCGGCACGTCGGGCAGCACCCCCGAGCGATCGCGGGTCGCGACCGCGATGGGACGCAGCTTGCCGGCGCGCACATGGTTGATCACCGCGGCGACGCTGTCGAAATTGCACGACACCTGACCCGCGAACAGATCGAACAGCGCGGGCGGGCTGCCCTTGTACGGCACATGCGTGAGTTCGAGCTTGCCGACGTTGCGCAGCAGCTCGAGTTCCATGTGCGTGAGCGTGCCGGTGCCGCTCGAGCCGAAGTTCATCTGGCCGGGCCGGGTGCGCACCAGCGCGATCAGTTCCTTCGGGTTGCGCGCCGGCAATGCGGGGTTGCACACCAGCGCATGCGGGGAGTTGGCGACGAGCGAGATCGGGGCGAGATCGCGCCGCAGGTCGTAGCCCAGCTTGGGCAACAGCGCGGTGCTGATTGCATGCGTGGCGACGGTGCCGACCAGCAGCGTATAGCCGTCGGCCTTCGACTTGGCGACGATCTCGGGGCCGATGTTGGCACCCGCGCCCGGACGGTTGTCGATCACGAACTGCTGGGTCGTCTGCTCGGACAGGCGCTCGGCGAGCGCGCGCGCGGCGATGTCGGTGGCGCCGCCCGGCGGGAACGGCACGACGACACGCACGGTGCGGGTGGGAAAAGGCGCAGTGGGCTGCGCCCAGGCTGGCGTGCCGAAGATCGCGACGGCGACGGCAATGGATGATGTGGTGCACGCGAGCATCACTGCGCGCGTGCAGGCTGTGTCACGCGTCGACGACCCTCGCGCGGCGGCGAGCCTAGGATGCGAGCAGGAAAACATGCGGATCATCATCACTCCGGTTCGATCTTCGCGGCCTTGACCAGCTTTGCCATCCGCGGCAGGCCGCCACGGATCAGCTCGAGCAGTTCGCCCGGCGACGTGCCGACGACGTCGGCGCCTTGTGCGGCGAATTGTGCACGCACTTCGGGCGTCTTCAACGCTTTCAGAATCTCGCCGTTCAAGCGGGCGATGATCGGTGCCGGGGTCGCCGGCGGCGCGAAGATGCCGATCCAGAAGTTGAGTTCGAAGCCGGGAAGCCCGGCTTCGACCATCGTCGGCACGTCGGGCAGCACCGGCGAGCGGGCGCTCGAGGTGATCGCGAGCGGCCGGATGCGCCCCGCCTTGATATGCCCCGACGCGGAGATGATGCTGTCGAAGATCAGCGGCACGCTGCCTGCGATCACTTCCGGATACGCGGCGGCGACGCCCTTGTACGGCACGTGCGTCATGTCGATGCCCGCCATCGTGTTGACCATCTCGCCTGCAAGATGGAACACCGTGCCTACCCCCGACGAGGCGAACGACAGCGGTCGGGTCTTCGACAACGCGATCACTTCCTTGAGGTTCTTCACCGCCAGTGTCGAGGTGACCGCCATCACGTTAGGCGCGGTCGCAACCATGCTGACCGGCGCGAAGTCCTTCACCGGGTCGTACGGCAGCTTGCGATAGACGCTCGGTGCGATCGTGTGCGTCGACAGGTTGCCGATGCCGATCGTGTAGCCGTCGGGCGTGGCCTTGGCCACGACATCGGCGCCGATGGTGCCACCGGCGCCGCCGCGATTCTCGATCAGCACCGACTGCCCGAGCGACTCCTGCAGCCGTGCGCCGATCGTGCGTGCGACGATGTCCGACACCCCGGCTGCTGCGAACGGCACGATGAACCGGATCGGTTTCGTCGGATAGGGGTCGCCCTGTCCGTGCGCGATGGGCGCGTCCACCACGTTGAGCACACCGAGCGCGACGGTTGCGAGCGAAACGATCGTCGCATTGAAATGAACCTGCATCGAGAAACTCCTATTCGGCTTCGATCTTCGCGGCCTTGACGATCTCGCCCATGCGCTTGAGATCGACCTGTACCGCACTGCGCAGGTCGGCAGGCGACCCGCTCATCACTTCGGCGCCCTGGGCGCCCATCTGCTCGCGGACGTCGGGCAATGCGAGCACGCGTACGATCTCCTTGTTCAGGCGCGCGGTCACCGCGGGCGGCATGCCGGCCGGCCCGAACACGGCGATCCACAGCGTGATCGCGTAACCGGGCAGGCCCGCTTCGGCCATCGTCACGATCTCGGGCAGGTTGCCGGCGCGCTTCGGCGTGGTGACGGCGAGCGGACGCACGCGCCCGGACTTGATGTGCGCGGACATCGACAGCACGCTGTCGAAGATCAGCGGCACGCGTCCGGCGAACACATCGGGATACGCGGCCGAGGCACTCTTGTACGGCACATGGGTCAGCGTGACCCCACCCAGCGCACCGAGCATCTCGCCTGCCAGGTGCGAGGTGCTGCCGACGCCGGACGAACCGAACGACAGCGCGCCGGGCTTCGCCTTCGCCAGGGCGAGCAACTCCTTCACCGACTTCACCGGCAGGTCGGGATTGACCGCGAGCACGGTCGGGGTCACCGCCACCATGCTGATGGGCGTGAAGTCCTTCAGCGGATCGTAGGGGAGCTTGCGATACAGGTACGGCACGATCGCGTGCGTGCCGTTGCTGCCGAGCAGGATCGTGTGTCCGTCGGCCTGCGCTTTCGCGACGATGTCGCTGCCGATCGAGCCGCCGGCGCCGCCGCGGTTGTCGACGATCACCGGTTGCCCGAGACTGTCCTGCATGCGCACGGCGAGGGTGCGCCCGATGATGTCGGAGACGCCGCCGGCGCCGAAGGGGACGACCATACGCACCGGTCGGTTAGGGTAGTCGGCGGCGACCGCAGCGCCAGCGATGTAAGCAGAGGCAACGACCGAGCAGACAGCGAGCGAGCAGCGCATCGCAAGCGTCGGAACCCTACATTGTTTCATCGTCGCGCCTTTCATTTCGAACAGTTCATTCGGGTTCCACCTTTGCCTGGCGCACGAGCCTGCCCATCTTCGCGAGGTCGGTCTTCAACAGCAGCGCGAGATCCGACGCGCTGCCCGGATACACTTCGGCGCCCTGTGCGGCAAACGCATCGCGCAACTCGGGCAGCTTCAGGCTGCGATTGAGTTCGACGTTCAGCCGCTCGATCGCGGAGGCGGGCGTTTTCGCGGGCGCGAACAGCGCCTGCCAGAACGTCACGTCGTAACCCGGCAGCCCCGCCTCGGCCATCGTCGGCACCTCGGGCAGCAGTGCACTGCGCCGGGCACCGAGCAGCGCCAGCGGACGCACGCGTGCGCCCTTGATATGCGGCATGGCCGAGATCACGCTGTCGTAGATCAGCCCGATCTGGCCCGAGGCTACCTCCGGGTACGCGGCGGCGAGCCCCTTGAACGGCACGTGCACGGTGTCGACGCCGGCGAGCAGATTGAACAGCTCACCCGACAGATGAAACACCGCGCCGATGCCGGACGAGGCATAGCTCAGGCTGCCGGGCCGGGCCTTCGCCAGCGCGATCACGTCCTTCACCGACTTCGCGTCGAGCTTCGGACTGGCACCGATCAGGTTCGGCGCGATGACCACGGTGCCGATGGGGGCGAAGTCGGCGACCGGGTCGTACGCCAGCTTGCGGAACACATGCGGGGCGATCGCATGCGTCGACAGGCTGCCGAGCAGCACCGTGTAGCCGTCGGCAGTGGCCTTCGCCACGACGTCGGAGCCGATCGTGCCGCCAGCGCCGACGCGGTTGTCGACGATCATCGTCTGTTTCATCGACTCGCCGAGTCGTGCCGCGATCGAGCGCCCGATGATGTCGGAGACACCGCCTGCCGGAAACGGAATGACGAAGCGCACCGGGCGGGACGGGTAATCGGCCGCGGCGGCGACCCCCGACGTCGCGATCGAAAACAGAAAGAGCGTGGCCGTGGAGGCGTATCGGAAGTTCGTCAATGGTTTCACGGCGCGGGTCGAACAGAACCTGTGCAGGGCTGCAAGTCCTGTGCCATCCGTTCGACGCCAGCGTCGAGCGAAGTCTTCGCGCCAGGAACGCCATGCAGCGTCGAGCACCCCACGATGCGCACCGTCGTGGGGCGCAATCGTGCCCGGGCTGCACGCATACCGGGCCCGAGGGCGCGACGGTCGAGTGCAGGTCGCGCGGGTAGCCGGCCGGCGGTTACCCCTGCAGCGCCGGCGCGAACGCGCGCGAAAGATCACCGACCGGCACCACCTCCACCCGATCAGCGAGTGGATACGCAGCGTCGACCGGCGCCACGATGTACGTGCGCGCGACACCGGTGTCTTCAACCGCCTGCCAGAACCCGCGCTTGACGGTCGGCGCTGAAGAGAACTTGACTTCGAAGCCGATCCGGCGCCGTCCGATCTCGACGACCAGATCGAGTTCGGCGCCGACTGCAGTGCGATAGAACCCGGCCTGCGCCCCGGTCGGACACAGCGCCAGGATCTGCTCGATCACGAAACCTTCCCACGAGGCGCCCGTTCCGGGGTGGCCCTGCAGGTCTTCGACGCTGCCCAGACCAAGCAGCGCATGCAACAGCCCGCTGTCGCGCAGATAGAGTTTCGGCGCCTTCACCAGGCGCTTGCCGACGTTAGGCAGAAAAGGCTCGAGGCGTCGCACCAGCATCGTGTCCACCAGCAGGTCGACATAGCGACCGACGGTCGTGTGCGCGAGTCCGCCGAGCGAGGCGCCGATCTGCGAGGCGTTGAAGCGTTGGCCGTGCAGGTGCGCGAGCATGCGCCAGAACCGATGCATCGTGGCCGCTGCGATCGACGAACCCAGTTGCGGCAGATCGCGCTGAAGGAAGGTCGCGATGAAGTCTTCGCGCCAGACGAATGACGCGCGGTCGTCGGTAGCGGTATAGCTGGGGGGAAACCCGCCGCGCAGCCACAGCGACTGCAGCGTCGACAGGTCCGGTGCGACCTCTGCCGCGAGCAGCGGCCGCAGTTCCAGATAACTGACGCGTCCCGCGAGCGATTCGGCACTCTGTCGCAGCAGCACGCCCGAGGCCGATCCGAGCAACAGGAAACGGCCGGGCCGCCGATGCGCATCGATCTCGGGTCGAAGTGCGGCGAACAGGTCGGGCATGTGCTGGACCTCGTCGAGCACGACGAGGCGGTCGCGAAATCCGGGCAGGAAGAGCTCCGGTGCAGCCAGGCGTGCGCGGTCGGCGGGGCGCTCGAGATCCAGGAACAGGGTCCCCGGCGTCTCGGCGGCGATCATCCGTGCGAGCGTGGTCTTGCCGCATTGACGCGGGCCGAGCAGTACCACGCCGGGAGCACCGGCCAGGCGCTCGCGCAGGGACGACAGCAGAATCCGTTCGATCATCATTGCATATTGAGCGAACGCCGCTCAATATGCAATGATCGGCACGTGACCCAACCAGAGGCTCAGCGGCCGGCCGAAGGCATCCTCGGCGGCGCCACGCCGATCAGACTGTCGCGCGTCACCAGCGCCGCCAGTTCGTTCTCGCTCAGGTGAGCAGTGCCTTCGGGCTGCATCGGCAACACGATGAAGCGCAGGTCGGCATTCGAATCGTGCACATGCACGTCGACCTCGTCCGGGACCGGCGCGCCGAACTCGGCGAGCACCTTGCGCGGCTCGCGCACGACGCGCGACCGATACGCCTTGTTGCGATACCAGGCCGGGGGTTGCCCGAGCAGCGAGCGCGGATAGCACGAGCACAGCGTACAGACGATGACGTTGCGCACCGTAGGCGTGTCTTCGACTACCGTCAGCGTCGCTTCGGTCACCGGAATGCCGAGCGCGGCGGCGGCGGCCTTGCCGTCGGCGAGCAGCGTCTGCCGGAACGCCGGGTCGACCCACGCCCGGGCGATCAGTTTTCCGCCGAGCTGGATCGTCTTGCTTTCCATCAGTTCGATCTGCTTGCGCACTTCGCGCGCGGCGAGCACGTTCTGCTCGATCAGCATGTCGCGCATCACGTCGGAGGCGACCTCGTACCAGCGCGAACCCGTGTCGCCGAAATCAGGCGCCGGTGCATGCGGGTCATGCGCGTGATCATGGGCATGGCCATGATCACGCGGGTCGTCGTGTCCGTGATCGTGCGGTGCGGGATCGTGCGGCATTGCGTTCACGCTTTCTCGAGCCAATGCTCGTAGATCTCGAGGTACAGCCGGTCGTTCGGGCGGCCCTCGTAACCCGGCCATACATGCGCCTGCTCGAACACCACCCGGTAACCGTTGACCGCAGGCCCGGCGCAGCGCCCGTAGGCGAGGTCTTCAGGATTGAGGAACGCGCCGGTGAACTCGGTGACCACGCCCGATTTCTGCCGGATGTAATGCGGCGTGCGCACGTGTCCCGACTTGGGCAGGTCGAGCACGCGCACGCGATCGCCCGGCGCGAAACGATGACCTGTGCGCCGGGCCGCGGGTGCCGTCGACGGTGCCG
>JACMMK010000512.1 GCA_014379045.1 Burkholderiales bacterium | reverse complement strand
GGTCGTGCCCGGGGCTGCGGCATGCATGATCGTCGGCGCCGCCGCCGGGGCGCTTCCCGACATCGACTTCGTGCTGAGCTACATTTCCCCGATCGCCTATCTGACCGGCCATCGTGGCCTCACGCATTCGGTGCTGCTGCTGCCGATCTGGGCCGGGTTGCTCGCCTGGCTGGGCGCTCGGCTCGCCCGGCAGCGAACATACCTTCGACCGTTCTTCTGGATCAGCGCCGCCGGGATCGGCTCGCACATCGTCGGCGATCTCATCACCTCGTTCGGAACCATGGTGCTCGAACCGGTGTCGAGCCGGCGCTTCGCGTGGTCGACGACATTTATCATCGATCTGTGGTTCACCGGAATTCTGGTCGCCGGGCTCGCAGCCACGCTGGCGTTCAGGCGCCGCCGCCTGCCCGCGATGCTGAGCCTGGCAGTGCTCGGGGCCTATGTCGGCCTGTCGGCGGTGCAGCAGCAGCGAGCGATCGACGTCGGTCTGGCGCGGGCGCAGGCGAACGGCTGGAGCGATGCGACGGTGACGGTGGTCCCGCGCCCGGTGTCTCCGTTCAACTGGATGGTCCTGGTCGAATACGGTGAAGGTTACGAAGTCGCACAGGTCAACCTGAACCGGCGCGAGCGGCTGGTCGCCGATGCCAACGCCGGCATCATCCGTCGCCTCGATGCGGCGTATCTGCCGGTGGCCGAGGCGAACTGGTCGGTGGCGACGCGTTTCGGGCTGGACGACGACGCGCGCGAGCTGGCCCAGGCGGTTTGGGACCATCCCGAGTTCGCGCAGATGCGCTGGTTCTATGCGCTGCCGGCGCTGTATGCGATAAAACGCACCCCGGGCGAACAGTGCGTGTGGTTCCAGGATCTGCGCTTCGTCGTGCCTGGGCGCGCGCAGGTACCGTTCCGCTACGGGATGTGCCGCGCCAGTGTGACCGCGCCCTGGCAGCGTCTCGAGCTCGCCGGCGACGACGACGAGCGTCGTCCGATATGAGCCGCACACATTCGCTGGGGACCACAAGCCCGAAGCCGAACCAACGTCTGTCCAAAGGAGCGATCGATCATGGTTTCGCCTGAGCAGGTCAAGCAGTACATCGAGCAGGGGATGGAGTGCGCACATGTCGACGTGAGCGGCGATGGCGCGCACTTCGAGGCGGTGATCGTCAGCGCCCTGTTCGAAGGCAAGAACAAGGTGCAGCAGCATCAGGTGGTCTACAAGGCGCTCGGCGAGCGGATGCGCGAGGAGATTCACGCGCTGTCGATGCAGACGTACACGCCCGCGGCCTGGAAGGCTCGCGTCTGACGCTCACGCGCGGCGGCGAAGCTGACTTCAGCGCCGGCGCAAAACTGTGCAGGGTGGGGCGCGTGGCGCACGTGCCTGCGCGGGCAGGACCCTCGGTCATTGCTTCGCTGCAGGCTCCAGACGAACGATGCGCCCGGCGCGCTCGTCGGTCAGCAGATAGACGAGTCCGTCGGGCCCGACCCGGACATCGCGGATGCGGCCGACCTGATCCTGTAGCAACCGCTCTTCGCGCACGACCTTCTCGCCTTCGAGTTCGAGCCGGTGCAGCGCCTGCCCGCGCAGCGCACCGACCAGCAGGTTGCCTTTCCAGCCTGCAAACGCCGCGCCCTGGTAGAAGGCCATCCCCGACGGCGCGATCGAGGGCACCCAGTAGGTGACCGGTTGCTCCATGCCGGCGCGTGAGGTGCCTTCGCCGATGCGCGTGCCGGTCACGTAGTTCGCCCCGTAGGTGATGAGGGGCCAGCCGTAGTTGCGTCCAGCACGCATCACGTTGACTTCGTCCCCGCCCTGCGGACCGTGTTCGTGGGTCCACAGTTCCCCGGTCGTCGGGTGGATCGCCGCGCCCTGCATGTTGCGATTGCCGAGCGTGAACTTCTCTGCGCGTGCCCCGGGTGTTTTCACGAAAGGATTGTCCGCCGGCACCCGGCCGTCGTCGTGAAGCCGGATCACCGAACCGGCGTGATCGTCCAGGCGCTGGGCGCGCTGCATGTCGCCACGGTCGCCGAGTGTGATGTACAGGAAGCCCTGTGCGTCGAACACGAGGCGCGAGCCGAAGTGCACGCTGCGCGAAGTGCGCTGCGCCATCCTGAACACCGTCTGCACGTCGTTGAGCCGCGCTGCGTTGGCCGTCGAGGTCAGCCGCGCGCGCACCACTTCGGTGCCGGCGCCGTCGGTGCCGCCCGCGGCCAATGATAGATAGATCAGGCCGTTCTCGGCGAAGCGCGGATGCAGTGCGACGTCGAGCAGGCCGCCCTGACCGGTCGCCGCCACCTTTGGCACGCCGTCGACCGCGCGTGCTTCGACCTTCCCGTCCTTGCCCACGATACGCAGGCGACCCGGCCGCTCGGTCACCAGCATCCGGCCATCGGGCAGGAATGCGAGGCTCCAGGGATACTCGAGGCCGGTGCCGAACGCGACCCAACGGAAGGTCGCCCGCTCGGACTGGACGAGCGCGCCCGAGGCGCCGGGCTGTGCCAGCGCGGCGGGCGGTCCCGCGAATGAGGCAACGAAAAATACTACGCCGGCCGCAGTGAGACGAAAGCCGTTCCCCGCACGCCGCGACGTGCGCCGCTCGGTCCAGTCGTTAATACTTGCCATGTCCGTTGCTCCGCTCGAATCGTCGATCGCGCGCAGGGTAACAACCGCGGCGCCGGGCGCTGCGAACGTCTGCTTCGTTCATGGGGGAGGTCGCAAGCCCTGTCCCCGCCGCGCGACCTGCTCCGGGCCCTTCTCCGCGCAGGCACCAGGGTGGTGCATGTCACGCATTGCCGAGGTGCCCGACGAACGCAGCCCCTCGGTATACTCGAAAGCTTTTCGAAAACGCCATCCGCCGCCCCGGTTCCACAGTAGGAGAAGCTTCGGCAATGCCGCCCGACCAGGAAATCCGCGCCGCTGCGCTCGACTATCACCGCTTCCCGCGGCCGGGAAAGATTTCGGTCACGCCGACCAAGAGCTTGTCCAACCAGCGTGATCTGGCACTCGCCTACACCCCCGGCGTGGCGGCAGCGTGCGAACTGATCGCCGCCGATCCGGCGGAGGCGCGCAACATGACGAGCCGCGGCAATCTGGTCGCGGTGATCACGAACGGCACCGCGGTGCTCGGGCTGGGCGCGATCGGGCCGCTCGCGGCCAAGCCGGTGATGGAAGGCAAGGCGGTACTGTTCAAGAAGTTCGCCGGCATCGACGTGTTCGATATCGAGATCGACGAGCGCGATCCGCAGAAGCTGGTCGAGGTGATCGCCGCGCTCGAGCCGACCTTCGGCGGCATCAACCTCGAGGACATCAAGGCGCCGGAGTGCTTCTACGTCGAACGCAAGCTGCGCGAGCGGATGAAGATTCCGGTCTTCCACGACGACCAGCACGGCACCGCGATCATTGTCGGCGCGGCGATCCTGAACGGGCTGAAGGTCGTCGGCAAGGACATCGCGGACGTGCGCCTGGTCGTGTCGGGGGCGGGTGCCGCGGCACTCGCGTGCCTTGACCTGCTGGTGAACATGGGGTTGCCGCGACACCACATCACGGTCACCGACATCGAGGGCGTGGTCTACAAGGGCCGCACCCAGCTGATGGACCCGGACAAGGATGTGTACGCGATCGAGACCCCGGCACGCACGCTGGGCGAAGTGATCGCTGGGGCCGATGTGTTCCTCGGGCTGTCGGCGGGCGGTGTGCTCAAGGCCGAGATGGTGAAGCTGATGGCGCCGCAGCCGCTGATCCTCGCGCTCGCCAATCCGAACCCCGAGATCCATCCCGGCGAGGCGAAGGCGGCGCGGCCCGATGCGGTGATCGCCACCGGCCGGTCCGATTACCCGAATCAGGTCAACAACGTCCTGTGCTTTCCGTTCATCTTCCGCGGCGCGCTCGATGTCGGCGCGACGACGATCAACGAAGAGATGAAGATCGCCGCGGTGCGCGCGATCGCCGAGCTCGCGCAGGCCGAGCAGTCGGACATCGTCGCGCTCGCCTACGGCAGCGATTCAACGCTGTCGTTCGGCCCCGACTACCTGATCCCGCGTCCGTTCGACCCCCGCCTGATTCTGAAGATCGCACCGGCCGTGGCGAAGGCGGCGGTCGCGAGCGGCGTGGCGACGCGCCCGCTGACCGACTGGGACGCGTACGAACAGGAACTGCAGCAGTTCGTCTACCAGTCCGGGTTCGTGATGAAGCCGCTGTTCAGCGCGGCGAAGGACGCTCCGAAACGGGTCGTCTACGCCGAGGGCGAAGAAGAGAAGGTGCTGCGTGCGGTGCAGATCGTGGTCGACGAGAAGCTCGCGCGACCGGTGCTGGTCGGCCGCCCCGACGTGATCGCAACGCGCATCGAGCGCCTCGGTCTGCGGCTGCGCGAGGCGCGCGACTTCGACCTGGTGAGTACCGAGAGCGATCCACGTTACCGTGAGTACTGGCAGCTCTATCATCAGGTGATGGAGCGGCGCGGCGTGTCGATCGAGTACGCCAAGCTCGAGATGCGCCGGCGCAACACGCTGATCGGTGCGACGCTGGTGCGTCAGGGCGAGGCCGATGCGATGCTGTGCGGCACCGTCGGCGCGCATCCGTACCACCTGCGCTACATCGACCGGATGATCGGGTTGAAGCCGGGCGCGAACATCTACGCGGGCATGAACGCGCTGTTGCTGCCGCGGCACACGTTGTTCATCGCCGATACCTACGTTAACTACGACCCGAGCGCCGATCAGCTGGTCGAGATCGCGGTGATGGCCGCCGACGAGGTGCGCCGCTTCGGCATGGTGCCGAAGGTCGCGTTGCTGTCGCACTCGAGCTTCGGCAGTGTCGATTCACCCTCGTCGCTCAAGATGCGGGACGTGCTGGTCAAGCTCGGGCGTGTCGCCCCGGGGCTCGAAGTCGACGGCGAGATGCACGGAGACGCGGCGCTGTCGCAGGAGATCCGCGACGCGCAGTTTCCCAACTCGCGGCTGAAAGGCGAGGCGAATCTGCTGATCATGCCCTCGCTCGATGCGGCGAACATCTCGTTCAACCTGTTGAAGCAGGCGGCAGGCGAGGGCATCACCGTCGGTCCGATCCTGCTCGGCGCGGCCAGACCGGTACACATCATCACGCCGAGCTCGACGGTGCGCCGCATCGTCAACATGACCGCGCTGGTGGTCGTCGACGCGGCCGGCAAACCCGCAGCGGCGCTCGTCGCATGAGCGCCTCACCCAGGCAAGGCTAGACAGGAGCACGCAATGGGTCCCAACGACGGCGTCGAGTTCCGTGAAGAGAAAGACACGATGGGCGTGATGCAGGTGCCGTCCTCGGCCCTGTGGGGCGCGCAGACCCAGCGTTCGCTCGAGAATTTCCGCATCTCTTCGGAGAAGATGCCGATCGACCAGATCCATGCGCTGGCGATGGTGAAGAAGGCGTGCGCGACGGTGAATGCACAGCTCGGTCAGCTGCCCGAGGCCAAGGCGCAAGCCATCGTTGCGGCTGCCGACGAGGTGCTCGCCGGACGGCACGATCGCGAGTTTCCGCTCGCGGTCTGGCAGACCGGCTCGGGCACCCAGACCAACATGAACGTGA
Organism: Burkholderiales bacterium; assembly: GCA_014379045.1. Lineage (GTDB taxonomy): Bacteria > Pseudomonadota > Gammaproteobacteria > Burkholderiales > CAIKXV01 > CAIKXV01. The sequence goes on along the minus strand of JACMMK010000512.1, from coordinate 2,046 downwards.
ACGAGGTACTCGCCAATCGCGCCTCGGAGCTGATGGGCGGCGAGCGCGGCGAGTCGCGCAAGGTGCATCCGAACGACGACGTGAATCGCGGCCAGTCGTCGAACGACGTGTTCCCGGCCGCAATGAGCGTCGCCGCGGTGATCGCGCTCGAGCGCCATTTGAAACCGGCGCTCGGGAAGCTGCACGCGACGCTCGCAGCCAAGTCGCAGACGTTCATGTCGATCGTCAAGATCGGTCGCACACATCTGCAGGATGCGACGCCGCTCACCCTGGGCCAGGAGTTCTCGGGCTACGTGGTACAGCTCGCGCAGGGGCTGAAGCATGTCGAGCAGACGCTGCCGCATCTGTGCGAACTCGCGCTCGGCGGCACGGCGGTGGGCACCGGGCTCAATGCGCACCCGAAGTTCGCGACTGCAGTAGCGGCGGAGCTGTCGCGTCTGACCGGGTATCCGTTCGTCACCGCGCCCAACAAGTTCGAGGCGATGGGCGCCAACGACGCGCTCGTGTTCGCGCACGGCGCGTTGAAGACGCTCGCCGCGTCGCTGATGAAGATCGCGAACGACATTCGCTGGCTGTCGTCGGGGCCGCGCAGCGGGCTCGGCGAGATTGCGATTCCCGAGAACGAGCCGGGCAGTTCGATCATGCCGGGCAAGGTGAACCCGACGCAGTCCGAGGCGCTGACGATGCTCTGCTGCCAGGTCATGGGCAACGATGTCGCGATCAACATCGGCGGTGCGATGGGAAACTTCGAGCTGAACGTGTTCAAACCGATGATCATCCACAATTTCCTGCAGAGCGTCCGGTTGCTCGCCGACGGGGTGGTGAGTTTCAACGACAACTGCGCGGTTGGCATCGAACCGCGGCGCGACGTCATCGAACGCCTGATGCGCGAGTCGTTGATGCTGGTGACGGCGCTGAACCCGCATATCGGCTACGACAAGGCCGCGTACATCGCGAAGAAAGCGCACCACGAAGGGACCACGCTGCGCGAGGCGGCGATCGCTTCGGGCCACCTGACCGGTGCGCAGTTCGATCAGTGGGTGAAGCCCGAGAATATGGTCGGCAATCTCGAGCTTTAGGCATCGCGTTTGTCGAGATGGCACGGCGCTTGCTGCCGCCTGCTGTCCGACATGTCCTCGAATCGCCCCACCAGGTTCCGCCCCTCGAACGTGATGTCGTCGACGTGCCGCCCGCTGTGAATTGCCCCGGTGTCGCTTCCCCCTCGGTCGTGCCTGCCTCCCCAGTGTTGATCAGGGACATCGCCGCGATGCGTGCCGCCTATGCGGCGGGCGCCGTGTCGGTGGGCCAGGTGGTCGAAGCGTTGCTTGCGCTGCTCATCGCGCGCGGTGCCGATCCCACGTGGATCGAACGGGAGAGCGACCAGACGCTGCGCGCGCGCGCCGATTCGTTGCAACAGGTATTGCGCGACCGCGGCATCGCCGAGCTTCCGCTCTACGGCATTCCGTTTGCGGTGAAGGACAACCTCGACGTCGCCGGGCGACCGACGACGGCGGCGTGTCCGGCGTTTGCGTACACGCCCGACGAGACCGCGGCGACGATCGCGCGCCTGCTCGATGCGGGCGCGATCTACGTCGGCAAGACCAATCTTGATCAGTTCGCGACGGGTCTGGTCGGCGTGCGCACGCCGTACGGCATCCCCGTCAACGCCTTCGATGCCGACTATGTGCCGGGAGGATCGAGTTCCGGTTCGGCCGTGGCGGTCGCCGCCGGCCTGGTGAGCTTCGCGCTGGGCACCGATACCGCTGGCTCGGGGCGCGTGCCCGCCGCCTTCAACAACGTCGTCGGCCTCAAGCCGACGCGGGGGCTGGTCAGCAATCACGGGGTGTTGCCGGCCTGCCGTTCACTCGACTGCATCGCCGTGTTCGCGCTGGGTTGCGACGACGCACGCACCGTACTCGATGTGATCGCGGGGTTCGACCCGCGCGACCCGTGGTCGCGCGCGGTACCGCGTGCGGCGCCGTCGGCGACGCGCGTCGACGGCGCCTTTCGCGTGGGTGTCCTGCCCGCGGCGCAACGCGAGTTCTT
>JACMMK010000511.1 GCA_014379045.1 Burkholderiales bacterium | reverse complement strand
GCCCAGTTTCTTCGCCCACCTGCCGCAGGCCGTGGCAACCAAACGCGATTTCAAGCTGGTGCTGCCGCGCACCGAATATCACTGCACGCATTGCGGCGGCCACCATGGACACGTGTTCGACGACGGTCCGCGCCCGACTGGGTTGCGGTACTGCAACAACGGCGTCGCGCTGCGTTTCGTACCCAAGGGTGAACCTCTGCCGGCGTTGCGGACATGAGGGCCGGCTTGGGGTGGGGCTTCATCGCGGGCGCCTTGCTGACAGGGTCGGTCGCTGCGCAGACGGTTTCCAAACCCATGGCGCCAGCTGCGGCACCTGGAGCGACGACTCTGCCCGCGGGCAGCGCGATCGCGATCCTGGCAGGCGGCTGCTTCTGGTGCATCGAGGCGGATATGGAGAAACTGCCCGGTGTGTTGTCGGCCGAGTCGGGGTACATCAACGGCAAGGTCGACCGGCCCACGTACAAGCAGGTAAGCGCTGGCGGTACCGGGCATACTGAAGCGATCAGGGTGGTCTTCGATCCTGCGCGCATCACTTATGAGCGCATTCTCGAACACTTCTGGCGCAACATCGATCCGACGGTGAAGGATGCCCAGTTCTGCGACGTGGGGAACCAGTATCGCAGCGGAATCTATTTCATCGACGCGGCCCAACAGAAGGCGGCAGAGGCGAGTCGCGACGCGTTGCTGAGTTCGAAGAAGTTTCCGCGTATCCACACTGAGATCGCGCCTGCGGGCACGTTCTGGGTGGCCGAGGAATACCACCAGGATTACTACAAGAAGAATCCGATCCGCTATCAGTTCTACCGTAGCGGGTGCGGACGTGACGCGCGTCTGGCGGATCTGTGGGGAAAGCCGACCAACTGATCGATGACTGGCAGCGATGACGGCGGGCCTGAGTGACAAGGGTCCGCGCTAGACTTCGGCGATCGTACGGGGATCACGGGGTCGATCGGATGCGGTCAGTTTCTGCCAGTTGTTCGGTTGTTCAACCTGCACCGCAGGCGGCAGCCCCGCAGCGCCCCGGCCGGGCGTTGCCGATCATGATGAAGGCGCTGATCGCAGCGCTGGCGGTATCGCTTCATTCGCACGTCGGGGCCCAGACCAAAGCGGGCGCCGCGAAAGGTTCGGGGGCGTTGGTGGCCGAGCGCCAGATCGTCGCCACCGAAAGCGACGCCGCGAAGAACTTCACGCTCGGACGCGACAACGGGAAGACGCTGACTGTCGACCTCGCGCGCACGCTGCCCGCGTTATCCGCGCAGCGGTTCACGGTCCTGTCGGTGTCGCGCAATGGCGTGGAAAGCGTGGCTTCCCGCAACCTGACGGTCAGTGCGCAGGGTGTCGTGCGCTGGCAGGACATCTCGCCGGGCAATTTCGGACTCTGGCGCATCGTGGTGCGCGCCGAAGACGGCACCGGCCGGCAGCGTGATATCGCCTTGCCCGTCGACGTGAAACTGCCACCTGAGACCCCGACCATCTGCGAGAACCCGGCGCGAGCCTGGTGCGCGTTCCTGCGCGAGCGCTGGGCGCAGGAAGAAGCGGCGGGCAACCTCGAAGACTTCTACAACAATCGCGACGGCGGTCATGCGAATTTTCCGATCGCGCAGTTTTCGCGTCAGTTGCGCGCGCTCGCGGGCGGACACGCGACGCTCGTTTCACCCTGGCCCACGCGCAATGTCGTCGGCAACGCCTCGGTGTATTACCAGGGGCCGTTCGCGGCGAACATGGAACGCTTCCATTCGTTCACCAACGCGGAATTCGACGCCAAGGTACGGGTGTACGAAGCGAACCACGTGTTCTGGTACCCGGCCCATACCGACATCTTCGGCAGCGGCGACCTGTTTCATTTCAACGCCGCCTACTCGAACACGACAGTCGGGTCGTCGGGGTCGGAGATGGACGAGGTCGAGCGTACCTTCATCGTCTGGGCCGCGTTCCGACCGGACGTCAAGATGCGCCTCGTCGAGCGCGGCCTGCTGGCGCCGATCACCCAGATGCTGCTGCGGCGCAATCGGGTCGACAGCGTCGCCGATTATCTGACCGGGGCTGCGCACCCGTCGGGCATGTCCGATATCCCCGCGGCCAACGCCGAGCGCAAGCTGCTCGAACTCGCGCAAGCGACCAACGCGATCACGGTGCGCGACATTCCTCCGCTCGCCCGGTTGCGGGTCGTGAGCGAAGACTTCACGGGTGCCGATCGCGAGTTACTCGCGACAAATGCCTGGGGCGTACATCGGATCTGGCGGCGCGAAGACGCGCAGCGCGAAGTGGTGCTGTCGGCCGAGGACAGCGTCGATCTGAACGGCCGTCCGCTCACCTACCAATGGGTGGTACTGCGGGGAAGCAAGTTGGTTAAAGTGGAACCGGTGGATCCCGACGGACGCAGCGTGCGCATCGTGTTCAACTATCCGCAGCGCTACCAGTTCGAGCCACTGCCGCCTGGCGGGCAGACCAACTGGACCACCCGCGTCGATGTCGGACTGTTCGCGCACAACGGCGTGGCGCATTCGCCGCCTGCGCTCTTCACCGTGTTCGGACTCGATGGGGAAACCCGGTTCTACGACCTCACCGGGCGCATGCTGTGGCGCAAGCCCACCGGCCGGCCGGACCACGCGCGGTTGAAGTAGGACCTCGGTCATGCAATGACCGGATCCACATCCGGTCGGCAGGCCCCGATCGATCAGGGTCGCGGCACCCCCGGGCTGTGGATCACTCGGCTTTCAATCCGCTTTCGCGCGCAACCTTGCGCCAGAACACGATGTCCTCGCGCACGCGCCGTGCGAAGTCGTCGGGGGTCGCCGGCGCTGGCTCGGCGCCCTCTTGCGCCAGTCGATCGCGCAGCTCCGGCGTCTGCAGAATGCCGCCGATCGTTTCGTTCAGACGCGCCACGATGTTGCGCGGCGTGCCGCCGGGCCCCCATACCCCCCACCAGTTGCTGATCGCATAGCCGGGTACGCCGGCCTCGGTGATCGTAGGCACCTCCGGCAGGAACGGCGAGCGCTTCGCGGTCGACACCGCGAGCGGGCGCAGACGTCCAGCCTTGAAATGCGGCATCACATTCGGAATGCCGACCAACAGCATCTGGATCTCTCCGCCGAGCAACGCGGTCACCGCAGGACCCAGTCCTTTATAGGGCACGTGCACGACATCGATTTTCGCCAGCCGGTTCAGCACCTCGGTCGTCAGATGCGAACTGCTGCCGGGTCCGCCGGTGCCATAGTTGAGACGACCGGCTTGAGTCCGCGCCAGCGCGATCAGTTCCTGCAGCGATTTCACTGGCAGATCGACGTTCACGGTCAGTACATTCGCGCCGATGCCGAGTTGCGCGATCGGCAGCAGGTCGCGCAGCGGGTCGAACGAGAGGGTGGTGTGCACCGCGGCGGCGGTCGTGAACGCAGACGAAAGGATCAGCAGGTTGTAGCCGTCCGCGGGTGCCCTGGCGATGATCTCCATTCCGAGCGTTCCCCCCGCGCCGCCCCGGTTGTCGATGATCACCGGCTGGCCGAGGCGTTCGGACAGGCGCTGTCCGACCAGGCGCGCGAACACGTCGACGCTGCCGCCGGGTGCGAACGGGACCACCAGGCGAAACGGTCGCGACGGGTACTCGGCGCGCACCGGCGCGGCCGCCTCGGCGCCG
>JACMMK010000055.1 GCA_014379045.1 Burkholderiales bacterium | reverse complement strand
GGGGCCCGGCGAGCTTGGCGGCCTCGCGCAGGCGCGGTGCGAGGTAACGCAGGCGCGCGATCTCGACCTGCGCGCGCGCCGCATTGGAGCGCGCGTGTCGGTGAAAGATCTCGAGAATCACCATCGTTCGATCCATCACCTCGCAACCGACCTCGTTTTCGAGGTTGCGCGCCTGCGACGGCGATATCTCGTGGTCCACCAGAACGAAGTCGGCCAGGCGGGCATCGTCGCCAGGCGGCGCCTTCGCCGCTTCGCGCGCTGCGGCCGCGCCATGGCGTGCGACGCGTCTTCCGGGGGCGTCCCCGGTGCCTTGCTCTGCGTCCTGCGCCAGCGACGGCTCATCGCCTGCCGGCACGGCCTCACCGTGCGCAAAGCGGCGTATCTGCTCGCGCTTGCCGGCGCCGAGGTAGGCCGTCGAATCGAAACTGGCGCGCTTCTGCGTGAAGGTGGCCACTACTGCGAAGCCCAGCGTCTTGGCGAGCTCGCGCAGTTCGTTCAACGATGACTCGAGCTCTGCGTCGCTGACCGTCGGCAGTTGTACGGCAACGACGACGGCGCGTGGCGCAGGGGCATTGGCTTCTTTGGACATTCTGAGCGGGCTCTTCTGGCGTGAGTGGGCGCAATCGTACGGCCGATGCCGTGTGGTGGGTGTTTCGGACGGCACTGCGCTATATTCGACGCAAGACGTACGAGGCGAAGCGCTGAAGCAGGGTCGCCGACGAGGCCGGGACGTAACCCGACCTGGTCAGGCCGGTCGCCATCGCACAAGACGCACCCAATGACGCGAGTCGCGCAACAGAACCGTCGACCGCGCTGCTGAAGCTGTAGGGAGGAGGCGCATGAAGATCCAGCCACGCGTGGTCTCGCGCTCGCTAGGGGTGCTGTCGTTCGCGCACCGGCCGTTCGCTCGGCGGCTGTCAAATCACGCCGCGTTCGATCGCTGGACGGTCGTTCGACTTTCGCTTGGCTGTGTCTCGTGCGCGCTCGCGTCCCCGACCTTCGCGCAGGCGCCGGCAGCGTCTTATCCATCGAAGGCCATCCGCGTCTTCGTCGGCTTTTCCCCCGGCAGCAACAGCGATTCGCTGGCTCGCCCGATGGCCAACCGGCTGTCCGAAACGATCGGCCACCCGGTGGTCGTCGACAATCGCCCCGGCGCGTCGGGCAACATCGCGCTGGAACTGGTCGCCAGGTCGGCACCCGACGGGTATGCGGTGTTCAGCGGGCCCGGCTCGTCGATCACCACCAACCCGCACATGCAGGAGAAGATGCCGATCGATGTGCTGCGCGACCTGGTGCCGATCGTGCCGATGGGCCAGTTTTCTGCGCTGCTGGTGGTGCACCCGTCGATGCCGGTGAAGTCGGTGGGGGATCTGGTGGCGCTGGCCAGGCGCAGGCCGGGCGCGATCAACTATGGTTCGCCCGGACATGGCACCGGCTTTCACCTGGCGACCGAACTGTTCAAGGTGCGTGCCGGGATCCAGGCCACCCATGTGCCCTATGCGAACGCGAGCGCGATGCTCGGCGATCTGCTGTCGGGCCGCGTCGACATGATGATCTTCTCTGCGATCGTGATGGCGCCGCATGTGAAGTCCGGCAAGCTGCGGGCGCTGGCGACTACCGGACGTGCACGCGCCGACGCGATGCCGAACCTGCCGACGATCGCGGAGGCAGGCGTCGCCGACTATGAATACACCGGTTTTCACGGCATCTTCGGTCCGGCGGCGCTGCCGCGCGAGATCGTCGATCGGTTGAGTGCGCTGATCCAGAAGGTGCTCGCGATGCCCGACATGCGAGAGTTCTATGCTTCGCAGAACGTCGACCCGATGGTGATGACCCCGGCCGAGTTCGCGACCAGGGTCCGTGTCGAGAACGAGAAATGGGGCCGGCTGATTCGCGAGGCGGGGCTCAAGGCGGGTCAGTGAGCATCGCAGTTCGCCGTTGGCGCGACCAACCCGCAACTCTGGGGTCTGACGATGCCGGCCTGCCTGGTCCCGGGCAACGACAACGTGCATACCCCGGTTGCCGCGCGCGGGGCAGCAGCGCTGCTGCCGGACAACGAGCTGCACGAAGACGTGGTCGAGAAGCGGGGGATGACGATCTGCTCGACGACTGGAACCCGGAAGAGTGCAGCAAGTGTGCACACGAAGTGAACGGCGTTGCGACGCACGGCGAGACACTCGAACCGCTGGTGTATCGCCCGCTTTACAACGCGACCGGCTGCCGCTTGGTCGACCTTCAGCGCTCGGTAGACGACGGCAGCGCCTCGGCCGCCGAGGCGTCTACGCGCATGGGAAGAGCCATCATGAACGCGGCACGGACAAGCCGCGGCGCTGCAGCGTGACATGCTTTTATTCGCAACACGGGACGGTTGTCGAGGTAACTTGCCCGCGCACTTAGGGAACGAAGCCGACTAGATTGAATGTTTCCTTCGACCGGACGCAAACTGCGAGCGGTCGGGGTAGACCGGAGGGTTGGCCGATGTCAATTATAAGAAATGCCGTCAGATCCTCGCTCAAAGCGCTGGGGCTAGGCATAACCCGCTATGAAACCCTCAGAGCGCTGAAGGCGAAGGAACAATCTTTCGATGACATCGCCCTGTTGCGAACCTTCCCTGCACACTACACGGCTCCGCTTGTCCACATCCTGTACAAGTCGAAAGCGCAGCTGCGACAAGACCTGTTCGTCTTGGCGCAGACCGACTTCAAGAGAAACGGCTACTTCGTCGAGTTTGGGGCGACGAACGGAGAAACTCTTTCGAATACGCATCTGCTCGAAAAGGAGTTCGACTGGACCGGAATTCTGGCAGAGCCCGCGCAGCAGTGGCGTGAAGCGCTGAAGCGCAATCGAAAGGCGGCGCTCGAGTTCGATTGCGTCTGGAAGGAGACAGGATCGAAACTGACCTTCAATGAAGTTGCCGAAGGCGAGTTCTCCACCATCGACAGTTTCAGTGCGGGCGATCGCCATCGCAAGATCAGACGGCGTGGAACGACGTATCAGGTCAATACGATCTCGCTCAACGACTTGCTCGAGAAGCATGGGGCGCCTGCGCTGGTGGACTATCTGTCCATCGATACCGAGGGAAGCGAGTTCGAGATCCTGAGCGCGTTCGACTTCAATCGTAGAAAGTTTCGCGTCATCACATGCGAGCACAACTACACGCCAATGCGGGAAGAGCTGTTCCAATTGTTGTCCAGGCATGGCTATTATCGGGTCTTCCCGGAGCTGTCACGCTTCGACGATTGGTACGTTCTGAAGTAGCCTGCAAGGCAGCCTGCCGTGAGTCGCTTTGTGCGTCGTACGCGGTGAACCGGTGTACAAGCGCGGAGCGCGCGGGATAATTCAAGGGCTAGTCAAGACGTTCACTTCCCGCGCTGGCCCGCGCTGTCGCTCGACGCACCTCCCAACTGATCCATCGCTCGACTCCGATGCTCGCCACGATTTCGCCAGCGGCTCACGGCATGGTGCGGTCGATACTTTCGGCTGCACGCAGCGCACTTGGCCTCGGCACAAATCGGCTTGCCGAAGATCGGCGCGTTCTTGAACAGGTGATCCTGCCTGCCTATGCAAGCCGCACCGACATCGAACGAGTGCTGTTCGTCGGATGCGCAGCCTACACGCAGCACTACGGCGACCTGTTCCGCGGCCGGGACTACTGGACGATCGATCCGGTTGCGCGGCGGCGTCGCTACGGTGCCCAGCGCCATGTCGTCGGACGTGTCGAGAACCTCGGCGATCACGTGCAGGGCGAGCATTTCGACCTCGTCATCTGCAATGGAGTGCTCGGCTGGGGATTGAATACGCTCGAAGATGCCGACACCGCGTTCGCGGCGTGCCATCGGCACTTGCGTGAGCGCGGCGAGCTGGTGCTGGGGTGGAACGACATCGCGCCGCGCAACCGCGTGCTGCCGGAGAATGTGCCGGCGTTGCGCCGCTTCGAGCCGCTGATGTTCGAACCATTGCAAACGGCGCGACTGAGGATCGACGCGCCGCATCGACACACGTTCGACTTCTACCGAAAGCCTGAACTGCGAACTTCGCGCCCCTAGTCGGAGCGCTATTGCGGCTTTTTACAAGAACCACCGCAACGGCTGATCTTGGCTTCGTGCGTCTGCTGAAGCGGCGCCGAAACAGACACCCGCGATGCAGACGAGCTCCGCGGCTTGCGCACCCGTGGTGACTGACTCTTCCGAAGAGCGACACGATGGTCCAATGGCCGCGCTGCGACGGAGGTGGTGTCATGTGCGTTGAAGATCGGTTGCAACACGCAATACCGATGTCAACCTCTTGCTCAAGGAGTGTACTTTGGACTTACATGGCTCGACTGCATTCGTAACAGGCGCCAACCGCGGCCTTGGCCTTTCTCTCACACGCGCCGTACTCGCTCGGGGCGCCAGGAAGGTTTACGCGGGCACCCGGACACTGGGTATGAAAGACATTCCCGGTGTCGTGCCCATCCAGCTGGACGTGACGGATCCGCGAAGCATTGCCGCCGCGGCGTCCGAATGCGCCGACGTCACCCTGCTCATCAACAATGCCGGCATCGCGCGCTTGATGGACAGTACTCTTGACCCGGGTTGGATCGGCTTGGCGCGTGAAATCTTCGAGACCAACTTCTACGGCCTTGTCATGGCCAGCCAGGCATTCGCACCCGTCATCGCAACGAACGGTGGCGGTGCCATCGTGAACGTGCTGTCGGATACGAGCTGGTTTTCGCGGCCGATGTTGTCCGCTTACTCAGCGACGAAGTCCGCGGCCTGGAGTTATACGAACGCTTTACGGATCGAGCTTCGCGAGAAAGGCATCCAAGTGTTGGGATTGCACGTGGGATACATGGATACGGACATGACGCGGGGTTTCGACCTGAAGAAGTCGAACCCGGACCATGTCGCTGCGGACGCGCTTGCCGCCCTAGAGAGCGGCGAGGAAGAGGTGATGATCGACGAGAACACGAGGCTCATCAAGCAAAGCCTTTCGGGTAAGCGCGCGTACTACCTGATTGCCTCAGCACCTGGATAGATGGATACGAAGGTATCGCCCACAGGGCCTTCCGAAAGCTCAAGAGCAACGGCAGCAGTGGCAAGACGACAGTTCTCTAGAACTCGGTGACGGCCCAGCCATGAGCAGCGCTACTCCTGCCTGCCCTGCAACCAGGTCCTCGGTGATCGACCGACCGATTGGGCAAAGGCCCGCGAGAAAGACGCAGCGCTCGCGTAACCCAGCTTCTCGCTCACGCGCTTGATGGACGCGCCCGACAGCAGCATCGATTGCGCGATCGACACGCGCCACTGGAGCAAATACTCGGCGGGTGTGGCGCCCACGTGCCGCTTGAACTCAGCCGCAAAGGCACTGCGCGACATGCTGGCGGCCTCGGCCATCGACGAAAGAGCCCAGTCGCCCCCAGGGTTTGCGTGCATTGCCGTCAGCGCGCGCGCGAGCTTCGGGTGCGACAGGCCGTAGATCAGGCCCGCCGGCACGCCGGCCGCCTCGGGGTGGTCCAACAGCCAGCGCAGCAACTGCAGCAACAGCACTTCGAACAGGCGGTCCGCCAGCAATCGTTGACCGCAGCGCAAACGTTCGGTCTCGGCAAACAACAGTGCCAAGCTTTGATCGAGCCCATCGACGGCGCGCAGCGGCAGCACCAGTACCGGCGGCAGCGCCACCACTACCGGATGTCGTGTGCCGCCTTCGAAGTCTACCGTTGCGCATACGAAGTCGGCGCCGTCGCTGGGCGCGGTGTGGAACTGGTGTTCGAGTGGACTCGGATAGAACAACAGCGTGGGTTCGCTGACCTCGATCCTGTGCGGCACGCCGCTGCGTCGCCGATGCGTCAAGACCATCTCACCCCGACGCAGCACGTGCAGGAAGCCACGCCCGGCTTCAGCGTCGAAGCGCGTCACACCGCAGAGGGCTCCGGCGTGGAAGAGATGCGCGCGCACTCGAAAGCGCTCCAGCAGCGCCGACAGGCGATCGACCGACGCACCGGCATTCGAAGCCATCGATGGTCCGTTGTGGACGAAATGGAATGTTATTCGGAAGATATGAACCCAATGATAGCCCGTCGAATCGGAAACTGCCCCTGTGCACCGATGCACGAAGCAGATCGTCGACACGGTCGATGCGTCGTGCGCGCAGGCCAGTTCTGCCTCCGGATCGTATGCATTCCAACCCTTACTCCCCCACCTGAAATCAAGGAACACTCATGAACCGCGTCCACCTCATCGATCGCAACAACACGACCGTCGACCGCAAAGCGCTGCTCGACCCTATTCACGGCGCCTTCGGCACCACCCCCAACATGTTCCGCGCCGTGGCCAATTCGCCCGCCGCGCTGAGGAGCATGTGGGGTGCATTCGGCGCACTCGGCGGCGGTGTGATCGCGCCCAGGCTCGCTGAGCAGATCGCGGTGGCCGTGGCCGAGCGCAACGCCTGCGAGTACTGCCTGGCAGCGCACACCGCGCTCGGCCGCAAGGCCGGCGCCACAGCTGAAGAGATGCAGCATGCCCAGGCCGGGGAGTCGGCGGATGTGAAGACGCAGCCGGCGTTGCGGTTTGCACTCAAGCTCGTCGACGCGCGCGGCCACGTCGGCGATGCCGATGTGCAGGAACTGCAGGCCGTGGGTTTTGGCGACGAAGAGATCGTCGAGATTGTGGCCCACGTCGCCCTGAACCTGTTCACCAACTACGTGAACGTCGCCTTCGCCGTACCGCTCGACTTTCCGGCGGTCAAGCTGCGCCGCGCGGCCTGAGTTTCTGCGCGGCTGCGCACGCGACCCGGCACGCTGCGGTGTGCCGGGTCTGCAAGCTTCGTGCGCTGATCGATGCTGCGTGGCTCTCCCGAATCAACGAGAATTCTGAATTCTCAGGCAAGCCGCTTCCTGAAAAACGCCACGGTGCGGTCCCAGGACAGCTTCGCCGATGCCTCGTTGTACCGCGGCGTCGAGTCGTTGTGAAACCCGTGTTGGGTGCCGGCGTAGGTGTGCACTTCGTGCGGCACCCCTGCAGCCTTCAGCGCCGCCTCGAACGCCGGTCGCATCCCGTTGATGCCGGGGTCCTTCTCGGCATAATGAATCAGCAGGGGCGCCTTGATGTTGGGCACGCTCGCCGTCTCGGCGGCTGCGCCGTAGTACGGAGCGCCGGCGAGCAGGTCGGGTCCGAGTACGGTCGCGAGGTAGTTCGTCACGCCGCCGCCCCAGCAGAAACCGGTGGTGCCCAACTTGCCGTTCGAGAGCGGATGTGCCTTGAGGAACCGAGCGCTGTTGACCATGTCGGTACGCAGCTTCGGCGGGTCGAGCTTTGCCTGCAGCGACCGGCCATCATCGTCGTTGCCGGGGTAGCCGCCGGCAGGAAACAAACCGTCGGGAGCAAGCGCGAGGAAGCCGTCGACCGCGACGCGTCGGGCGACGTCCTCGATATACGGATTGAGACCGCGGTTTTCGTGGATCACCAGCACCGCGGGGAAGGGCCCCGGCCCCGATGGCTGGACCAGATAGCCGCGCATCTGCCCCGAATTGCCGCCGGGCGATGGATAGTTGACGTACTGCGCCTTAAGGCGGGGATCGGTGAACGAGATCGTCTGCGCCGCTGCATAGCGCGGCATCAGCGCCTGCGCCATCGCGAGGCCACCGACGGTCACCGCCGCCGCGCGCAGCAGGAAGTCGCGCCGGTCGAGCCGGCCGTGGCAGTATTCGTCGTACAGATCGAACACGCGCTGGTCGATCTCGAGCTGGGTGACGCCGTCCGGCTGGTCGTGGCGGATTGGTGCGGTCATGGGTGGTTCTTCGGTGTCAACGGATGCAACGAGCGGCAATGTATCGACCGCGCGACGCAAGATCAACGAAGTTCGTGCTGACGGGTGCTCGCCAAGCGCAGTACTCGCGACGACGCCTGCCGGCTCGCAGCTTGCCGGGTTGACGCCGCTAGCGGCTGAGGACGCGCTCACGCAGCGGTTCGACGTCGGAATTGCGGGTTCCTGCAGGTTGCTCCGCCCGTTCAGCCATCGTCGTCGCGATCTCGCCGATGCGACACAACGCCTGCCGCTCCAGATTCGTCCAGCGCAAACCCACACTGAGCCGCAAGCAGTGCGAGTAACGCTTCGACGTACTGAACAGCGAGCCCGGCGCAACGCAGATGCGTTCGGCGATGCACGCCTCGTAGACTTCCAGCCCGTCGACTGTCGGCGGGAGCTCGACCCAGAGAATATACCCGCCGGGTGGATCGGTGACCCGCGTGCCTTTCGGAAAACTCGCCGCGATCAGGGAGCGCGCTTGATCCACCCGTGAGGCTATCGCAGTGCGCAGTTGCCGGTAGGCGGCCTCCTGTCCCGTCTGCGAAATCAGTTCGGCGAGCGCCGTCTCCATCACGGGGGTGTTCGTGCCACTCGTGACTGCTTGCAGGCGCGCCACCTTGTCGTGCCAGCGACCGCCGTGCATCCAACCCAGGCGAATGCCCGGCGCGATCGTCTTGGTAAACGAACCACACAGCATCACGTGACCGGTGTCGTCGAAAGATTGTATGGCGCGCCGTTTATCGTCCTGCACCGCGAGCTCGTTGTAGACCACGTCCTCGATCAAAGCGATGTCATGCGCGGCCGCCATGCCCGCGAGTCGCCGGCGTTCCGCCTGTGGCATGCACGCACCCATCGGGTTCGACAGCGTTGGCACGGTGAGCAGCGCGCGCACCGGCTGCGTGTCGAGTGCGAGCTGCAGCGCGTTCAATGACAAACCGGTACGAGGGTGCGTTGGAATTTCCAGCGCCTTCAACTGCAGCGTCTGCAGGATTTCGAGAAAAGAAAAGTAGGCGGGCGACTCGAGCGCGACGATATCGCCCGGCTGCGTCACCGCGCGCAACGCGAGTGAGATCGCGTCGATGCAACCGCTCGTGATCACGATCTGGTCGGCAGAGAGTACGCATCCGAGGCCGAGTGCGTAGCGGGCGATCGCACGGCGCAGGCATTCCTGGCCGGGTCCGAACGGGTAGTGAGTCAGCAGCGATCGTGAGCGCTGGATCGTACGGTTGACGACGCGGCGCACGCGGTCGTTGTCGAAGAGATCGTTTCCCGGGCAAGCCGAACCGAACGAGACGAAATCCGGGTCGTAGGCGAGGCGCTTGACCTGCGCGGCGATCGCATGAAGCTCGACGGTACGCGGGCGCTCCGGGGGCCTCGTCGCCTTGGGCTCCGGCAACCGGGTCGCGCGCGCCGCGACGTAGAAGCCGGAACGCGGGCGCGCCTCGATCATCTGCGCGTCTTCGAGTGAGCGATACGCCTGGATCGCCGTCGCCACCGACACCCCGTGCCGGCGCGCCGCGTCGCGTACCGACATCAGGCGCTCGCCGCGCCGGAGCGTGCCGGTGCGAATCGACTGTGCGAGCACGTCGGCGACCTGTGCGTACAACATTCCGGGCGCGTTCATGGCCGGATTCTGTACCGAAATGCCGCGGTTCGACCAGTACAGAAGCGCCCTACGACGACCCACACACTTTATCCGGACAACAAACTGTGTCTGTCACATTGGGCGGGAGGTGAGGCTGGCAGGCAAAGGCCCGCACGCCTAACTTCCGATTCATGAAAACCACACAAAACTCCACACAAAACTCTCTCCGTGCCGCCTGGGGTCTGCGGGCGTCCGACCAGTCTTCCGCGCTCCGGATGCGTTGGCATGCGTCCTCGCCGGCGTTCTCTTCCCGACCCGCCGAGGTGTCGCGATTGCAAGCCGGCCGACCGATCAAACTTCGACTGGGCGCCGGCGCAAATGTGACCGTGCATGCAGGAAGGGTCTGGTTGACCGAGACCGGTTCCCTCGCGGATCAGGTGATCGGCGCCGGTGAAAGCACGACGATCGCCTCCCGAGGCGACGTCGTCATGGAGTGCTGCGGTCTCGAGGTGGCAGTGGTGGTGGTGCAGCGGAACGTTCCTGCGCGGTCCGCTTTCGATCGTCTCGCCTCGACGCTGTTTTCGGCAAGCCTGGGTGCAGCGTGGAGAGCGGCGAAGATCGCGTGTTCGCGGTTCGGGGCGAGCCCGCGATAAGTTGCTGTTCGACGGACCTCGGTCGTGGCAATGCTCAGCTCACGGACGCGGCGCCGATTTCGCCCCCGGCCGCAGCGATACGACACGATAGCAGCGCTCGCGCACCCGGTAATCCACCGTTGCCGATCGACGATCACGTTTTCGTAGAGGCAATCGATGCGTGGTCCGGCGCAAGCGACACGCCACCCCACGCGCTCGCCCTAGATGATCGACCCCTCAACGATCCAATCTGGTGGCACTATTGCAAACATAGAGGCTGCCGCCATAGCCGATGCGCTGCTTGGTGCGGTGGCAACGACTACCTGCGTGGGGTCCGAGGCATGGTGATTCCCGGCGAGTTGGTTGAACGGTTCGCGACCGGCAACGGTTCGCTGTTCGTAGACGCGGGCCTTTCCGTCGGTGCCGGCTTGCCGAGTTGGACCGAGTTGCTGGCACCGCTCGAGAAGGAACTCGATGCGGTGCTCGGACCGGTCGGCTACACCGGGATCGCGCCGTACTACGAAGTCGCCTTCTCGCGTCGTGCGCTTATCGACAAGCTAAGAAGTCAGTTGCGCCGACAGAAGCTCGAGCCTACCGATGTGCACAGAGCGCTGCTGGCGCTGCCGCCGCGACGCATTTTTACGACGAACTTCGACAATCTGATCGAGTCGGCCGCGCACACCGCAGGCGTCGTCTGCGATCGCGTGCTGCGCAACGAGCACCTGTCGCTGATCGACGAATCCCGGCTTCAGGTCGTCAAGGTGCATGGGGACCTCGACGCGCTCGAGACGGTAGTGTTGACGACCGACGACTATCGGGACTTCATCAGCAGTCGTGGCGGGATCGCCGATCTGCTGAAGGTGGAACTGCAGATCAAGACCGTTCTGTTCCTGGGCTACAGCTTCAACGACCAGGACCTCGGCGTCGTCCTCGCACAAGTCAGTCGTGAAGGCGCGGTGCTGCCGATACCCGATACCTTCGGCGCCCCGACCTGCCTGGCCCGGGGCGCGACGTGACCGACACGCCTGAGGAGCAACCGCCGCAACCGCAGGCGGTTCAGCGACAGCGCACCGGGACGCTCGATAGTCGCGGGCTCAAGGTCTTCGTGTCGTATTCGCGCCGAGATCTCGAATTCGCGGAGCAACTCGCCGCAGCGCTCGAGGCCCTCGCCTACACCGTCATCATCGACCGCAAGGGCATTCACGGCGCGGAGCGATGGGAAGCGCGCCTGGGCCAGATGATTCTCGAAGCGGATACGGTCGTGTTCGTGTTGACCGCGGCGTCGGCCGTATCCGAGGTCTGTCGCTGGGAGGTGGAACAGGCGCTCGAGCGCCGCAAGCGCATCGTTCCCGTGCTGGCCGCGCCCCTCGACCACTCGAGCCAGCCGCACGAGGCGCTGCGCGATCTGAACTACATCTTCTTCTATCCGGACCCGTCGTTTCCAGGATCAGGTTGGGGCGGCGGTCTGGCCCGCCTGCACGCCACCTTGTGCGTCGACATCGAGTGGATCAGGGAGCACACGCGCGTGTCGGAGATGGCAGCGCGGTGGCACGCCGCAGCGCAGGCCGCAGACCTGCAGCCGCGGGGCTCTGAACTGACGAGCCTGTGCAAGTGGCGCGATTCACGGCCCGCCAACGCCCCGGAGTTGACCGTCGTGCAGCGCGCGTTCCTGCAAGCGAGCGAAGATGCCGAAGCGCGGCGCCTGGACGAGCAACGCCAGCAGATCGAGGACATGCACGCGGCGCAACAGGCGCGGGCCGCGGCGCTCGAAAGCAGCGGCCGCGCCCAGGAAGAACGGGCGAAGGCGCTGAAGACCGTCGTGCGGCGCACGATTGCCGGAATCGTTACTGCCGGGCTGCTGACGCTCACCGTTGGAGTCGCTGGCTTCGTCGCTTACCGCAATGGCGAGCAGGCGAGGTTGGCACTGCTGCAGATACAGGACGAACGCCTGCTCCAGGATCGGCTGATTCGATTGGCGCGCAATCGCGACTTCCCGTCACCGCCGTACGAAATCGACATCCTCGCCCGACGTTATGAAGGCGAGAGTACCGACCATGTCGGTACCGACTTCACCGGCGGCGTCTACTACGGCATATTCCGGATCAAGGCGGGCGCGCAACTGGACGCGTTCCTGGCCTTCCTGCGGCGCTGGGCGACACCGTTTCACGACACACTGGCCAACGCCGGTGGGGGGGCCGGTGCATTGACGCGCGACGCGCGATTCATAGAAGCATGGCGCCTTCTGGGCACCGACCCCTCGAGTGCCTCCGAGTTCTCGACCTTGCAGACGGACTTCGTTCTGCAGACCGGCTACGACAGGCTTGTCGCACGCTTGGGCGTATTGCAGCCCGCAACGCAGTCCGCGCCGCGCGTGCCGACGATCAGCCTCGATGTCGCCAAGCGTTCGCTCGCATTGCGTGCCGTGCTGTTCTCGATCGCCGTGCAGTACGGGCCCAGCACGCGCCTCGTGCAGGATGCCTTGAGCGAACTCGGCGACCTCGCGAAGCGTTCGGATGCCGAGGTGATCGCCCAGCTTTACCGTTTCCGCGATAAGGTCGACACCTACTTTCCGGAAATCCAGGCCCGTAGCCCGAACTTCGCGGCGCTGATCCGCGAGCGCAACCAGTGGGAGCAAAGAGATGCCCTGCACATCCTCGGTCACGACCGGCGTTAGCGCGCGCTTCGGCCAGACATTCTCGTCGACCTTCAGTGAGGTATCGGGCGCGCCGCGCATCGTCGGCTGCCTGGTCGGCCTGCTTCTCGTCGTGTGCAACACCTGGGCGGCCGCGCCGCCGCAGACCACCCCGTGTGCGCTGCTCGCGCCGAAGTACCAGCACAAGGCGGGCGTCGCCCAGTTCGAGATCACCGTCGAGTGCGCGGCCGAGGCGCCTGGGTCCAAGCCGTTTCCCGTCGGCGTCGACATGCTGATCGGGCTGACCGTCTACGCCGGCGAAGACGCGAAAACCAGTCCGATGAACTCGGCGGACCACTTCTCTCGACGTGTCGTCGACGCGGCGCCCGAGGTCAGGACAGCACTGGATCGCGCAACGCAGTCGAAGTCGGTGTTGATGGCAGGATCGCCCAAGTGGATCGTGTTGTCCGACGAGAGCGCGGCGTCGCACGACGTTGCCGCCAAGGTCGTTCGAATCGTGAAAGCAGGGACGCGGCTCACCGTGCGCTTCGAAGACAACGAGAAGGCGTTTGCGGGCAAGCAGCACTTCGTCTTCGCGGCGTGGCCGGCGACCGAACGCATGCCTTGCAAGAAGGCGTCGAGGTATGCCCGCAGCGGCTGTCGGCGCGATGGCTACGTCATCGGCAGCGGCGGTGTGGCGCCGATCGCTGCCTACCCCGGCCTCGAGATCAACCACTTCGCGCACCCCAGCGGTGAGTCGTGGACCGCCGAACGCTGGATCGTCGAGCGTTTCCGCTGATCGCCGAAAGCGTGGCGTGAATGCGTCTCGTCGCCGAACTGACGCTGATTCTGTTGTGGGTGAGGATGGTCCTGTGCTGCGGATTGGGCGTGTGGGCGTGGCGACGAAGCCTGCCCTTCACGAGTGCGGCGACAGCGCCGCCGCCGTCAAGCCGGGTATCGATCGTCGTTCCGGCCTTCGACGAGGCGCTGCACATCGAGACGACGCTGCGCTCGCTGGTCGCCCAGGATATCCAGCCGTGGGAGATCATCGTCATCGACGATGGCTCGGCCGACGCGACGGCCGACATCGCGCGCCGATGTCTCGCGGGCATCGCGCGTACTCGGGTGATCCGCATGCCGGTCAATCAGGGCAAGGCGCAGGCGCTGAACGTCGGCATCGGGGCAGCGAGCGGCGAGATCGTTGCCACCATCGACGCGGACACCCGGCTCGAGCCGCGCGCGCTCGGCAGCGCACTTCGCACGATGGCACGCGCCCGCGCCGACGCCGTCGCTTTCTACCTCGATGTCGACAACTCGAGCAGCTTGCTGGGGGCGGTGCAGCGCCAAGAATATGTCGCCGCCTTGAACTTCGAGCGCGCAGGGCAGGACGTGCTCGGCGCGATCTCGATTCTTCCTGGCGCGGCCACGCTGTTCACGCGTGAGTCGCTGTCGAGCCAGGGCTTCTGCGCGCGTTCGTGCACCGAAGATGCCGATCTCACGCTGAGTCTTTCGAGGCGGGGCCTGCGGATGGTCGCCGCCGAAGGCGCGGTCGCGTCGACGGTCGTGCCGGCGTGCTGGACCGAGCTGTTCGCGCAGCGCACGCGGTGGATCACCGGGCACTTGCAATGCTGTTTCTTCCACGCGGCTCCCAAGGTCGGCGACGCTCGGAACTTCGGCACCGTGACCTTTCCGAACTTCTTGCTGTCGACGCTGATGGCGCCCGTCGGGTTTCTCGCGCTCGTTTCGATTGCGGCCACCGGCCGAACGATGCTGTGGCGTTTCGACTGGACCGATGCGGTCGTGATTTCCGTTCTTCTCGTCTACGCGCAGCGCGCGTGCGCCTGGCTGATCGCCGGTAAACGACGCACACGTTCCAGCTGTTTCCTGCTCGAGCCCTTCATCACCCATGGGGTCAGCACCGTCTGTTTCGTGAAGGCGCTTTGCGTACTGCTCTGGATTAAACTGCCCCGTAACAGACCGGCCTGACCCAGCAATCACTACGCTGCCCATCCCCCTACCATGAACGATTCCGAATCATCCGTTTCGCCCGACACGATTGCCGCCGATACTGCGCAGGCTTTGCTCGCGCTAAAGGCGGTGATGGTCTACGACCGGCAGCCGTTCATCTACACGACCGGTTGGGCGAGTCCGGTCTACATCGATTGCCGCAGGCTGATGTCGCACCCGCGGTTTCGACGGCAGCTGATGGACCACGCTGCGGCGCTGCTGCGCGCGCGTCTAGGCACCACGATCGAGGTGGTCGCCGGGACCGAAACGGCAGGTATTCCGTTCGCATCGTGGATCGCTGAGCGGCTCGACCTGCCGATGGTGTATGTGCGCAAGAAGTCGATCGGCTGGGGGTCCAACGCGCAGATCGAGGGTGATCTGCCCGCCGGTGCGCGCTGCCTGCTGGTCGATGATCTGACCACCGACGGGCTGTCGAAGATCGGCACCGCACGGGCACTTCGGCAGGCGGGAGCGCAACTGCGCGACATCTTCGTCATCTTCAATTACGACGTTTACCCCCAGAGCCGGCGCGTGTACGCGGAGAACGGCTTCGACATGCATGCGCTGGCAACTTGGAAGGATGTGTTCTCGCTGACCAAGGCGCTGAGTTACTTCTCGCCGACGCACGCGCAGGAAATCAAGGCCTTTCTCGCCGATCCGGTCGCGTGGTCTGCGAGCCACGGCGGGGCAGGGGCGGTCGCGGCGGGTAAAGCCGATCATGGATAGCGTCGTCGAACGCCTGGATTCGTCTTTGCTCGCGCTTGCCGAGCGCGTGTTCGACGAGGTGCGACAGGCCACCTTCGACGGGGTCGGTGTGTCGCGCGCGAGCTATGGCGAGGGCGAAAGTCGGGCGCTGGCGATACTCGACACGCACGCGCGCGCGGCGGGGCTGTGCTGCACGCGTGACGCGGTCGAGAATCTCGTCATCAGCGCGCCCGACGAGCCCGCGGGGCCGGTCGTGCTGATCGGGTCGCACCTCGACTCCGTGCCCCAGGGCGGCAACTTCGACGGCTTGGCCGGGGTGGTGGCCGGGCTGCTGATCCTGCTGCACTACCGACGCCAGAACATCGCGCCGCCGCGGCCCATACGCGTGCTGGCGCTGCGGGGAGAAGAGAGCGCCTGGTACGGCAAGGCGTACATGGGTTCGCTGGCACTGACGGGGCAGTTGACCGGCATCGATCTGGACCTGCGCCAGCGTGAGTCCGGTCGTACGCTCCGGGAAGACATGCAGTCGCTCGGCATCGCCACCGAGCGCATCGAGGCCGGCGAGCCACTGATCGATGCGGCGCAGGTCGAGGCCTATCTCGAGTTGCATATCGAGCAGGGTCCGACGATGGTGGCGCGTCAGTGGGCGGTGGCGCCGGTCACCGGCATCCGCGGGAACATCCGTCACAACCGCATCGTGTGCAAGGGTGAAGGCGGGCATTCGGGGGCGGTGCCACGGTGGTTGCGCAAGGACGCGGTGCTCGCGGTTGCCGAACTGATGACCCGGCTGGACGAGCACTGGCGCGTGCTGCAGCAAATGGGCATGGACATGGTGATGACCTGCGGCATCGTGTCGACCGACCCGAAGCGTCATGCCGTCTCGGTGATCCCGGGCGAGGTCTCGTTCAGCTTCGAGGTGCGCAGCCAGGAACACGATGTGCTCGAGCGCTTCCATCGGTTGATGCAGGAAGAGTGCGAGCGGATCGGACGCTCGCGCGGCGTCGAGTTCCTGTTCGACCGCCAGCTCTATACGGCGCCGGCGACGATGGACGCGCGCTGGGTCGAGCGGCTGTCGCGCGCTTGCGCAACCTTCGGTCTGGACATGGAGCCGATGCCCAGCGGTGCGGGGCACGATGCGGCCGTCTTCGCGAACGCGGGCGTGGCCTGCGGCATGGTGTTCGTGCGCAACGACCGCGGCTCACACAATCCGTACGAGGCGATGGACCTGCAGGACTTCTTCCACGGCGTCGAGGTTCTGCATCGGGCGATCGTCACAGACTAGATGCGCGCAAACGGATAGCGTCACACCGCGCGGATCACCGCAGCCAGACACGCGCCCGCTGCAGCCTGGTGTTCGGCGCCGCCGGAGATGAACGCGCGCGTGGTCCCCAGCGTGGCGCCGACCACGCCGCTCGCCGCCGCACGCAACTGCTTGTCTGCGGGAAGTTCGCTCGCCAGCACCGTGGTGCGCGCGCCACG
>JACMMK010000510.1 GCA_014379045.1 Burkholderiales bacterium | reverse complement strand
TGTCGCGATACGATCGAGGAACCAGCGATCGTGCGAGATCACCAGCAGGCAGCCGGCGAACTCGAGCAGCGCGTCTTCGAGCGCACGTAGCGTCTCCACATCGAGGTCGTTCGACGGCTCGTCGAGCAGCAGCACGTTGCCGCCCTCCATCAGCGTCTGCGCGAGATGCAGTCGCCCGCGCTCCCCGCCCGACAGTTGCCCGACCTTCTTCTGCTGGTCGGCGCCCTTGAAGTTGAAACGCCCGGCATAGGCGCGCGAAGGCATCTCGAAGCGGCCGACAGTCAGAATGTCCGACCCGTGCGATATCGCTTCCCATACGGTCTTGTCGTTCTCGAGCGCGTCGCGTGACTGATCGACATAGGCGAGTTGAACGGTATGCCCGACCTTGACCTCGCCGCTGTCGGGCTGTTCACGACCGGTGATCATCCGGAAGATCGTCGACTTGCCCGCGCCGTTCGGACCGATGATGCCGACGATCGCCCCCGGCGGTACCTTGAACGAAAGCTTGTCGATCAGCAGACGGTCACCGAAACCCTTGCTGACGTCGGTGAACTCGATCACCTCGTTGCCCAGCCGCTCGGCGACCGGAATGAAGATCTCGGAGGTCTCGTTGCGCTGCTGGTATTCGAACGAGTTGAGTTCCTCGAAGCGCTGCAGACGTGCCTTCGACTTCGCCTGGCGCCCCTTCGCGTTCTGGCGCACCCATTCGAGTTCTTTCTTGATCGCCTTCTGGCGCGCACTCTCGCTCGACTCTTCCTGCTTGAGCCGCTGGTCTTTCTGCTCGAGCCACGAACTGTAGTTGCCCTTCCACGGAATGCCGTGACCGCGGTCGAGCTCGAGAATCCACTCGGCCGCGTTGTCGAGAAAATACCGGTCGTGCGTGACCCCGACGACGGTGCCGGGAAACTTCGCCAGGAACTGTTCGAGCCAGTCGACACTCTCGGCGTCGAGGTGGTTCGTCGGCTCGTCGAGCAACAGCATGTCGGGTTTGGACAGCAGCAGCCGGCACAGTGCGACGCGGCGTTTTTCGCCACCGGACAGATTGCCGATCTTGGCATCCCACGGCGGCAGGCGCAGCGCATCGGCGGCGATCTCGAGCTGGTGCTCGGCACCGCCGCTGCCGCCGCCGCCCGCGATCAACGCCTCGAGCTTTGCCTGTTCTTCGGCGAGCTTGTCGAAATCGGCATCGGGCTCGGCGTACGCGGCGTAAACCTCGTCGAGGCGTGTCTTCGCCGCTTCGATATCCCCGATGCCGCCTTCGACCGCCTGACGCACCGTGTGCTCGGGATCGAGCTTCGGTTCCTGCTCGAGAAAACCGATCTTCAGCCCCGCCATCGGCGTGGCTTCGCCTTCGATCTCGGTGTCGAGACCCGCCATGATCTTGAGCAGCGTCGACTTGCCCGAGCCGTTCAGGCCGAGCACGCCGATCTTCGCGCCGGGGAAGAACGACAGCGAGATGTTCTTGAGGATTTCGCGCTTCGGCGGGACGGTCTTGCCCACGCCGTGCATCGTGTAGACGTACTGAGCCATTGCTTCGCAACCGATCCGATGAAAGACGCGATTGTCCCACGATACGGCCCCCCGACATGCCGACCGCCCGCGCAGGCATGACGCCCCTGCGCCAGACGGGAACGGTGCGCCGCCTCGCCTGTGCCCTCAGGCCTGGTGCTTGCCGACCTCCCAGCCGTGGGCGGCGAGATGCTTGGCACCCGTCTCGATAGGTTCTTCCTCGAGCGGTGTCGCCATCGAGTCGTTCCAACGGTTCATGAATCCGAACATCGAGACGGTGGCCGCGATCTCGACGATCTGGGACTCGCTCCAGTGCTGCTTCATCTGCGCCATCAACGCATCGGTGACGTCGTTGGGCTGCGCCGCCGCGGCAATCGCGAAATCGAGCGCGACCCGCTCGGCTTCGGTGTAGAGCGGGCTCGCGCGGTACTCCCAGATCGCGTCGAACTTCGCTTCGTCGATCCCCAGCCGGAGCGCCGCCCCGGCAGTGTGGGCCATTCAGTAATTACAGCCGTGCGCCTTGCTCGCCATGTAGGCGACGAGTCGCTTGAACGCGACGGTGACTTCGCCGTCGGGCGCCCAGATCGCCGACGCCAGTTCCGCCAGCGCCCTGAGAATCGCCGGTTTGCGTTGCAGGATCAGCGCACTGTTGGGGACGAACCCGAGCGCCTTGCGATAGCGCTCGAACGAATCTTCCAGCCCGGGGATCGACCCCATCGGCAGCGGTGCGATACGAGACATCGTTTACCTCCGTTGATTGAAGTATGCAGACGCTGCCGAGTATCGGCTCGGCCGGTCGCCGCAAGGCCCGCAGCAGCCCCTACCGTTGCAACACCTTGTCCTGCACCCGCTGATCGAAGCGGGCGACATTCACCACCACGCGGTCGTGCGTGCCGTCGCCGACGAGTTCGCGCTCGTCGCGCGCCTCGACGCGAAACGTGATCAGTCTACCCTCGACCTGCGTCACCTCGGCAGTGGCGATCACCTTCATGCCGATCGGCGTCGCCGCGATGTGCCGAATCTCGAGCCGCGTGCCCAGACTCTGATGCCCGGGCGGCAGAAAGCGCTCGGCTGCATTCAGTGCCGCCGCTTCCATCAGGTTTACGAGCACCGGCGTTGCCAGCACCTCGACCTTGCCACTGCCCACATGCGGCGCGGTATGCTCGTGCGCCACGGTGATCTCGTGCCGGCCGCTGCTGCCGACCGGGACGGTGAGTTCGAATGCCAAAGCGTGGGTCCTTCCCGTTTCTTTCTCGAGTGGTTCCGACGCGATCGAGGTGAAGCGGTCGCGGCCGGTTGCAGCGCGCACGCCACGATGTTAGCCGAAGCGGGGACCCCGGACGATGACTATCGATGTGCTGTTGTTCGATCTTGGCAAGGTCGTCCTCGATTGGGACCCGCGCTACTTCTATCGCCGCTTCTTCACCGACGACGATGCGGCCCTCGAGCGTTTTCTCGCCGACGCCGTTCCCGCCGAGTGGATACTTGCGATGGACCGCGGCGAGCCGCTCACCGAGGCCATCGCGCGGCGGCAACGTGAAGTGCCCGCCCACGCCCGGTTGATCGGACTCTGGCGCGAAGGCTGGCCACAGATGCTGCGTGGCGAACTCGCCGACACCGTCGCGATCGTCGAGGCGCTGGAGCGCGCCGGCTATCCGCTCTACGCGCTCACCAACTTCGCGACGGAGACCTGGGCGATCGCACGGGCATGCTGTCCCGTCCTCGGCCGTTTTCGCGACATCGTGGTGTCCGGGGCGATCGGCATCGTCAAGCCTGAAGCCCAGATCTACGCGCACACCATCGAGCGCTTCGATCTCGACCCGGCGCGCACGCTGTTCATCGACGATCTGGCGATCAACGTCGCCGCGGCGCGCGCGGCGGGCTTCGAAGCCGTACAGTTCACCGATGCCGCGCGCCTGCGCGTCGATCTCGAATTCTACGGAGTCGCTCTCGCATGACCACGCTGCTTGCCCCGCATACGAAGGATCTCGGCGGTTTCACCGTTCGGCGCCTGCTGCCGGCGCAGGCGCGGCGCATGATCGGTCCATTCGTGTTCTTCGATCACATGGGTCCGGCCGAGTTCGCAGCGGGCCAGGGGATCGATGTGCGCCCGCATCCGCATATCGGACTCGCCACCGTGACCTACCTGTTTGAAGGCGCACTGATGCATCGCGACAGCCTCGGCAGCGTCCAGCGCATCGAACCCGGCGACGTGAACTGGATGACCGCAGGACGCGGCATCGTCCACTCCGAACGCAGCGACGTCGGCGAGCGCGCGCGCGGGCATCGCCTGCACGGCATCCAGACCTGGATTGGTCTGCCCCGTGCCGACGAACAGAGCGACGCCTCGTTCGTGCATGTGCCGAAGGCTGCGCTGCCCGTGATCCACGCGCCGGGCGTCTCGCTCAGACTGATCGTCGGCGACGCGCTAGGCGCACGCGCTCCGACGCCGAGCTACTCACCGATCTTCTACCTCGCCGGCGAGTTCGACGCCGGCGCCCGCTTCACCCTCCCGCCCGAGCATGCCGAGCGCGGTATCTATCTGGTCGACGGGGCCATCGCCGTCGACGGCGCGCCGCTCGCGCCCCAGCACGTCCTGGCGCTGGATCCCGGTGCGTCGGTCGAAATAGTCGCGGATACCGCATCGACCGTGATGCTGTTCGGCGGCGCTGCGCTCGATGGCGAGCGTCATCTGTGGTGGAACTTCGTCGCAAGCTCGCGCGAACTTATCGACGAGGCGAAAGCGCGCTGGTCCGCACAGCAGATGGGTCAGGTGGCAGGCGAGACCGAGTTCATCCCGCTGCCGCCGAAATGAGCTCGATCGACGTAGCCGAGTCGGGCGCACACATCGTCACTCGCGGACCTCTGACCCGGGACGTCGGAGAGGGACGATGAGCGAACCTGCGGTTCCGACGCCGCGGTTGACGCCGAAGGCGATCGTGCGCCACCTCGACCAGGACGTGATCGCGCAGGACGACGCGAAGAAGACGCTCGCGGTCGCGATCTACTCGCACCAGCGCAAGCTCGACCAGTCAGAGACGAGCATCGCACCGATGACCAAGAGCAACATTCTGCTGATCGGCCCGTCGGGCACCGGCAAGACGCTGATGTGCGAGACGCTGGCACGCTTCCTGGGGCTGCCGTTCGTCACCGCCGATGCAACGGCCCTCGCGCAGACCCGCTACGTCAACGAAGAGCTCGAGGCGATCCTGCAGCGCTTGCTCGATCATGCCGACGGCGATCTCGCCGCCGCGCAGCGCGGCATCGTGTTCATCGACGAGATCGACAAGCTGAAGTCGACCGACGGCGAGCAGCGCGGAGCGTCGGGCGAGTCGGTGCAGCATGCGCTGCTGCGGATCATGGAGGGCTCGCTGGTACGGCTGCGTGGCAGCGATGCGCAGAACGAGGCGCGTTACATCGACACCACCGGAATCCTGTTCATCTGCGGCGGCGCGTTCGTCGGCCTCGAAGAGATCATGGCGCAGAACCGGAGCTACGGTTTCATCTCGACCTCGGGCGCGGACGACAAGACGATTCTCGACCGACTCAACGCACGGGTGAAGCCGACCGACCTGATGCTGTTCGGGTTGATCCCCGAATTCACCGGTCGATTGCCGATCGTCGCGCGCTTCCAGGATCTCGATCGTGCAGCGCTCGTACGCATCATGACCGAGCCGCGCAACTCGCTGTACCGGCAGTGCCAGAGCGTGTTCGCTGCCGAGGGCGTCGAATTGACGATCGACGCGCGCGTGTTCGAGGAGATCGCCGATCTCGCGCTCGAATACCGCACCGGCGCGCGCAGCCTGCGCGGTATCTTCGAGGAGCTGATCACGCCGATTCTCTACGTCGTGCCCGATCAGCCGGAGATACGCCGCGTGACGATCACTTCGCTGTTCACCGGCCCGACCGTGGAGCGGACGGGTGCCTGAGTCGACTCCGGACGAAGCCGTCACTGCATTGCCGTCTGCGCCCCGGCGCGACGATGTCCGTGCCGGTTCCCGACGAACCGCCTTGGCTCGATTGCGCTCTACGCTGGACGCGTCGCGCGTGCGATCAGTTCGGCCGCCGTCAGCGCGCACAGACGCCCCCCGCACGCGCCCATTGCGCAGCGACTGACCGCTTTCATCTGCTCGAGACTCCGCACGCCTTGCGCAACCAGCGCGCGCAACTCGCCCGCGCACACATCCTCACAACGGCACACGACCGTGTCGTCGTCGCTCGGCACACGCGAGGCCGGCGGCGGCAGGTACAGACGATCGAGGAACGGCCTCATGCTCGAGTGCGCACGCAGCGCGCGCTGTGCGCGGCGGGCGCGGCGATCGCGCTCGCGCGTATCGATCCGGCGCTGCTGCCAGGCGATCGACAGTGCCGCCAGCTCACCGGCACACAGCGCCGCCTCGGTACCACCGATGCCCGCGCCGTCACCTGCGACCACGATTCCGGCGCACGAGGTATTGCCCCAGTCGTCGACATCCGGACGGAAACACCATTGGCGTGCATCCCAGTATCGATCGACCTTCAGCGATTGCCACAGTTGCGCGTCCGGCACCTGCCCCTGATGCAGCAGGACGGTCGCTACCGGGAGTCGGTGCGTGCGGCCGCGATGCCGGAACGCGACGACCTCTGCGCGTGCAGCGCCTTCTATTCGAACCTCGGTCGCTCCGGCGAAGCGTGGCACACCCGCGCGGCGCAGCGCACCGGACAGCGACAGCCCCTTGGCAAGGTAGCCCGGTGCGAGCACCGCTGCACCGAGGTGGCGCAGCGCGCCCAGGCTGTTGGAGAGCGGCATCGTTTCAACGACCGCAACGGGCTTTACGCCCGCACGCAGCAGTTGCGCTGCGACCTGCAGCGCCAACGGCCCGCTGCCGACGATCGCGACAGGATGACTCGGCACCAGTCCTGCAGTTGCAAGCAGGACGTGCGCAGCGCCGCAGGTGAGCACGCCGGGCAGCGTCCAGCCCGGCAACGGCATCGCTCGCTCAAAGGCCCCTGTCGCAATCAATACATGACGCGCGGCAAGGGTGCGTTCGCCACGACTGTCGGTATAGTGGACGCGCCGGTCGGCACCGGTACGGCGACGCTCGATGTGCGTGGCGGGGTCGATATCCGGACCGGTGTCGAGCGCACCGGTCGCCGGCATGTAGACGCCGGGCTGCGGCGCCGCGGCCTGCGCGGATACCGCCAGTTCGATCGCGCCAACGCTTGCACCGGCCCGATAGTCCGCGCCGCAACGGCGAAAGCGCTGGGCGATCGGAAAGCCGTCCGCGTAGTCGGGACCGAACACAAAGAGGTCTTGCGGCCGTTGCGTGGTGACGGCTTCGACGTTGCGCCAAGCGCTTCCCCCAGGCGCGGGCTGGGCATCGAGCACGACGGTGCGCAGTCGTTGCGCGCGCGCCTCCAGTGCGGCCGCGATGCCCGCAGGGCCCGCGCCGATGATCGCGAGATCGAACAGTTCGAAATCCAACGGTGCTGCATGCGCGTCGCTGCGCGCAGAATCGGTCACCCGGCCCCGCTCGACGGTTGGATTTCGTGCTGGCTGCGCACCTTCATGCCGTCTTCCGCGAGCACGAGGCAGGCGAGACAGTCGCGCACCCCGTCGATCTCGACCCGGCATTCGAAGCAGACGCCGATCATGCAATACGGCGCGCGTGGATTGCCGAAGCGGGCACTGGTGCGCGCGATCGACCCCCGTTGCAACACCGCCGCGGCGACCGACGCGTCGCGGGGCAGGGTGCAAGGCTCGCCGTCGACGGTCAACGTGACCATCGGCCCTGCGTCGTCACGAAGCCTGCGGAACATGCTTGTCGTGCGATATCGACCGGATCACCGGGACGCGAAACGGCGGATCGTCATCGGACAAGCGTATGCGGTGACCGGCGCGGACGCAACCAGCAGATTCCACCGCAGATTCCGCATCCTGTTTCACGCGCCGGCTCGTGCGCCTCGGCCGCACCTGCGGGCGGCGCGTTCAGTCGACGGTCGCACCGGTTTCGCGAACGATTCGGCTCCATAGCGCTACATCGTTCGCGATGATCTTCGCGAACTGCTCCGGCGTCGTCACCAGCGGTTCGGCCCCTTGCGCTGCGAAGCGCTCCGCGGTCTCGCGTGACGCGAGCAGGCGATTGATCTCGACGTTGACTTTGTTCACCACGTCGCGCGCGACGCCGGCCGGTCCGAGCACCCCGAACCAGGGCGTGACGTCGAAGCCGGGATAGCCCGATTCGGCGATCGTCGGTACGTCCTTCAGCAATTCCGCGCGGCGTCCGCTCGTCACCGCGATCGCGCGCAGCGTCCCGGCCTTCAACTGGCCGATCACCGAGGGCATGCTGGTGAAGGTGAACTGCACCTGTCCCGACAGGGTATCGGTGATCGCGCCGGCCGCGCCCTTGTACGGAATATGCGAAAAGCGAACCTTGGCCGCGCTGCCGAGCATCGGTCCGAGCAGGTGATTGACCGTGCCGTTGCCCGCCGATCCGTAGCGCACCTCGCCAGGTTTCGCCCGCGCGAGGCCGACCAGCTCGCCGACGTTCTTCACCGGCACCTGCGGATTGACCACGACCACGAACGGCACGCTCGCGAGCGTCGCGAGCGGCGTGAAGCTCTTCTGCGGATCCCATGAGAGCCCCTTGTACAGGCTGGGGTTGATCGCATGCGTGCCGACAAAACCGAGCAGCCACGTGTAGCCATCGGGGTTCGCTTTCGCGACGAGATCATTGCCGATGTTGCCGCCGGCACCGGGTCGGTTGTCGACGATCACCTGTTGGCCCCACGGCTCGGCAAGCTGCTGACCGATGATGCGCGCGAGGGCATCGGACGCCCCGCCCGGCGTCTGTGGCACGACCAGGCGGATCGCGCGCGAGGGGTAGGATTGCGCCACGCTGGCCCCCGCAACGATGGCGACCGACACGCCGAGCGCCGACGGCGCCAGGCGACACAGCAAGACCAGGATCTGTCGCATTGGTTCTCCTCCTGCACGCGGCGCTCCAGCACCGGCGTTGTCATCATCCATCGCACGAACAGCGAGTCGCGCGCGCCGCGCGTTCTCCCGACGCGATCTAACGCGGCCGATCGCCGGCCAGCGTGATCCGATGCATCACCCGGCGAAACCCGTGATAGTCGTTGATCGGATTGTGCTGCACGCAACGATTGTCCCAGATCGCGATCGAGCCGGGCTGCCAGACGAAACGACAGGTGAACTCGGGACTTACCTGGTGACG
>JACMMK010000509.1 GCA_014379045.1 Burkholderiales bacterium | reverse complement strand
GGTTGGCGATCGCGGCCTTCATGGTCTTGAACGGACCGACCAGGGCATCGGTCTCGGTGGCCCGCCAGAAGAAGCTGCCGTCGTGTTCAATGATCGAGGGCAGGTGCGCGACGACTGCGGGCACCAGCGACGGTTGGGCTGGGCCCACCGCATCGGCCTGGTTCGCCTTGGCACGCCTGCTTCGGCCGGGAGTGTGTGCGGTGCTGCGCTTGCCCATAGCGGATCCTCGATCCTGGTACCAGATGCAGGTTAGCGCGCGCGCCATCGAGACGCAAATCGGCGGGTCAGGAGCCGCCGGCTGCGAAATGCAGGTACGATGAATGCGTTTGCGAGAGCCGGGCGTTTTTCGGCCCCTGAGTGCCAGATCGCACACGGAAGCACGCCTCAGGATTTCGCAAAAGCTGCCGTTATGGCCTCTGCGAACCCGGACGGATTTGTTCAGGCAACGTGAAATGGTTGGCGTGACTTCCTCGCGTCGGGTGCTATCTTCGTATTGTGATGGACACAGTTCCGATACCCTTTCGCTTCGATGCCGACGCCTGGTCCGTCGATGAAAGCGCGTTTCCAGCGACGTGTTCCGGCGCGGAGCGCTTGCAGTTCTGTCTGAATTACGCGGTTCTTGCCCCGTCCTGCTACAACACGCAACCGTGGTTCTTCAGGCTTACCGGCGCGGCGCTCGAGCTTTTTGCCGACCGCTCGCGGCGTCTGCCTGTGGCTGATCCTGACGGACGCGCGCTGGTCATCGCCTGCGGTGCGGCGCTGTTCAACCTGCGCTGCGCGCTGCGTTTCTTCGGCCTGCAGCCGAAAGTGACGTTGTTGCCGTGGCTGAAGGAAGGCGACCCGCTGTCGAACAGCGAGGTTCCGCTCGCGCGCGTGGAGCTCGACGGGATGCAGGCCTGCCCCGCCTCGGAGCGGGCTTTGTTTCAGGCGATTCGCCGGCGCCGTACCTATCTCGGTGCGTTCGACGAGGCCCCGATCTCGCACAGCCTGATCGACGCGCTCCAGGAGCAGGCGCGTTTCGAGGGCGCCTGGCTGGGGATGCTCGAGGACGGCGAAACAAAAAAAGAGCTGTCCGGTATCGTCCACGAGGCCGATCGGTTGCAGTTGACCGACCGGAAGTTTCGCGCCGAGCTGGTCAAATGGAGTCGCCGCAGTGCGCGGCTCGTCCCGCCGATGCCCGCGGGCGCCGAACAGTTGGGCCCGCACGGCGAATTCGCTGCGCCGTTCGGCGCATTCCTCGACCCCGCGCTGGTCGGATCGCCGGGCACCGATTTGATCGCATCGACGCCGTTGATCGGCGTGCTCGGCGCGGATGGCGACACCCCGCTCGACTGGCTGCGTTCCGGGCAGGCGCTGCAGAAGACGTTGTTGTGGGCCCGCGCTGCCGGGGTCTGGGCGAGCTTTCTCAACCAGCCGATCGCGCGCCCGGAGTCGCGCATCAAGGTGGCGCACCTGCTCGATCGCAACTACCCGATGCTGTTGATCCGGTTCGGCCGGGTCGCGCCGCCGGTCGCCTCGCGCGCGCTGCGCGCGGCGCGCTACATCATCTCGCGCTGAGGTTCCGAGGGCGCGGTCGGTTCGAATTGCGGGCGCACCCGGTGGCTGCGACGCCGTGACCTCGACATGACCCGGCGCGCTGGCTGCCGCTGACTCGCCGGCGCGGACTCGCTACACTCGCGCGACTCATTCGCTGCGGTACCTCGGCCCCCATTGACCGATCTGCGTCCGGAACAACTCGAGGAAGCCTTCGCCCTGTTCAGCCAGGCGTCGGCGGAACTGACTACTGCGTATCAGATGCTGCAGGGGCGCGTCGAGCAACTCACCGGCGAGCTGGCGGCGACGAACAGCGAACTGCGGGTGCAACTCGCCGCGAAGGACGCGCTGTCGCAGCGTCTGGCCGCACTGCTGGCCGCGCTGCCGGGAGGCGTGGTGGTGCTCGACGCCGAGCGGAACATCACCGATACCAATCCTGCGGCGACGCAACTGCTGGTGCGTGCGCGCATCGGCCGGCGCTGGGACGAGGTGATCGAACAGGTGCTCCGTCCTACGGCGACGCCCGAAGAGTTCGAGGTCGCGATCTCCGGGGAACCGGTCGTCCGGCGCCTGCGCCTCTCGGTGAGTACGTTGCCGGACGGGGGATCGATCGCGTTGCTGAACGACGTGACGGCCGCGCATACGCTGACCGGGCAGCTCGAGCGCGCGCGTCGCCTGTCGGCGATGGGGGAGATGGCTGCACGTCTCGCGCACAACCTGCGCACCCCGCTCGCCACCGCGCTGTTGTACGCCGGCAACCTCGGCCGTGCGTCGCTGCCCGACGCCGAGCGCAGCCGCTTCGCGGACAAGACCGTCGACAGCCTGCGCCGCGTGGAGCGGATGATTCAGGATATGCTTCGATTCGTACGCGGCTACGACGACGAGTTCGAGCCGTTCGCGATCGGCGCGATGCTGCGCGAGCTGGCGCAGGTGATCGAGCCGCAGATGACGCGCCGGGGAGTGAAGTTCGACATCGACGATCGTAGTGGCGCTCGACAGATCCAGGGCAATCGCAAGGCGGTGGTGGGCGCGGTACTCAATCTGCTCGAGAACGCGATGCAGGCGACCGCTGCGGGCGGCCGGGTGACGCTCGCGGCTGCTACCGATGCGGCGACGCCGGGCGCC
>JACMMK010000508.1 GCA_014379045.1 Burkholderiales bacterium | reverse complement strand
CCGGGGCCGGTCGCAGGGCTCGCCCCCGCGCCGTGCCCCGCCGTGTCCTCTTCCGTGCCAGCCGCTACCGTAGACAGCGTCGCGCTCTATCGTCGACTTCTCGGATTCGTCAAGCCGTATGCGGTGATCTTCGCCGGCGCGATCCTCGGCATGATCGTGACCGCCGGTACCGAAGCGGCGTTGCCGCTGATCCTGAAGCCGATCCTCGACGGCACCTTCGTCGATCGTGATCCGAAGTGGATCACGCTGATTCCGGTGCTTCTCATCACACTGTTCGCGATCCGCGGCGCGTCGATCTTCATCGCGAGTTACTGCACGCAGTATGTCGGCAGCCGTGTCGTTCTCGATCTGCGCAACCGCATGTTCGACAATCTCGTGCGCCTGCCGTCATCGTTCTACGAGCGGCACGCGAGCGGCAATCTGATCTCGCGCCTCACCTACGACGCAGCGCAGGTGACCACCGCGGCCACCGACGCGGTCACCTCGCTGGTCAAGGACGGCGTGACGCTGGTCGCACTGCTCGGCGTGCTGCTCTGGCTCGATTGGCAGTTGACGCTGATCGTGCTGGCGATGGCACCGTTGATCTCGTGGATCGTGCGCCTGGTGAGCCGGCGCCTGCGCGAGACGAGTCTGGGCGCACAGCGCACGATGGGCGACATCACCCACGTGCTGCAGGAGACGATCGACAACCAGAAGGTCGTCAAGGTGTTCGGCGGCCAGGGCTTCGAGCGCAAGCGGTTCTTCGAGGTCAGCAACCGGATGCGCCGCTACACGATGAAGCAGGTCGTGGCGGCGGCCTCGAACGTGCCGATCGTCCAGTTGATCGCGGCCCTCGCGGTATCGACGGTGGTGTACATCGCCGCCAACCGCGCGCTGCAGGACCAGACCACCGTCGGCGCGTTCGTCGCCTTCGTCACGGCGATGCTGCTGCTGACCGCGCCGCTGAAGCGCTTGACCGGCATCAACGAGCACGTGCAGAAGGGTCTCGCCGCGGCGCAGACGGTGTTCGAAGTCATCGACACGGCGGGCGAACCCGACGCGGGGACGCTCGATGCCGGCCGACTGACCGGCGCGGTGCGCTTCGAATCGGTCGCGTTCCGCTATGGCGAAACCGACGACGCGCAACGTCCGGCGCTCGAAGACATCTCGTTCTCGATTGCACCCGGAGAGACCGTGGCACTGGTCGGGACATCGGGCAGCGGCAAGACGACGATCGCGAACCTGCTGCCGCGCTTCCATGCGCCTTCGCGCGGTCGTATCCTGTTCGACCAGCGCGACAGCGCCACGGTCACGCTCTTGAGCCTGCGCCGCAATATCGCGCTCGTGAGCCAGGATGTCACGTTGTTCAACGAGACGGTGGCAGCGAACATCGCCTACGGCGATATGGAGGGTGCCGCCCGCGCCGCGATCGAGGAGGCGGCACGCGCGGCGGGCGCGCACGAGTTCATCCTGCGCATGCAGGCCGGCTACGACACGCTGGTGGGCGAGAACGGAATCCGTCTGTCCGGAGGCCAGCGTCAGCGCCTGGCGATCGCGCGTGCCTTTCTCAAGAACGCGCCGATCCTGGTTCTCGACGAGGCGACGTCGGCGCTCGACACGGAGTCCGAGCGGCAGGTGCAGGCGGCCCTGGAACAGCTGATGCACGGGCGCAGCACACTGGTCATCGCGCATCGGTTGTCGACAATCGAGCGCGCCGATCGCATTCTTGTACTGTCCGAGGGACGCATCGTCGAGGTGGGGACGCATGGCGATCTGCTGGCCCGCGACGGGGCGTATGCGCGGCTGCAACAGCTGCAGAACGGCTGAAGGGGCTCGTCGTTCACGTGAGCAGCGCGCGTGCCGCCGCGATCACCCTTGTCGCCGGCAGTCCGCTCAGACACGCCGGGTCGCTGTCGACATGTCGATCGCAGCCTTGGAGCGCGGGTACGGCACGCCCGGCGCTGCGCACGGCCCGGGCCGCGCGCAGCGAAGCGATCAACGGCGTAGCGAGCAACACGTCCGCGAGGCGCCGCGTGACTACTACCAGTATCCGTCGCGCTGCGCGGTCGAGCACGTGAAGCGTTCGAGCGCGATCGCCTCGCGCAGCACGCGCTCAGTGAAGGGCGGCGACAGCACGGTTGTAGGTCGTGACCACGACGGGCGAGATCGATCATCGGGTTGTCGACCCGCGCAGCATCAGCTTCAGGTACCTGTAGTAACTTCCCTCTGCGTTCGAGATCGCGAGCAGCAGGCCGAAGCGCCCATCCAGAAAGCCCAGGCGCAGCACATAGGTTCGCACGAAGGTCCAGAGTCCGTGCCCGAGCGCTTTCGCGACCGACCCGCGCACGCCGCGCGCGTGCATCATCTGCGCGCCATCGGTGGAGTACCGGTTCATCTTGTCGATCACCTGTTCGAAGCGGGTGACCGTCTCGTGATCGAGCGGGGTGCGCAGCGTCGCCGGCGCATGTGACCCGGTAACGCGTTCGGAGTCGATCAAGACACGTTCGTGCACGAGGTCGTCCGAAAAACGCGCGGCGCCGCGTCGCCACAGACGCGTCACGTAATCGGGCGACCATCCCGAATGCCGCATCACTTGGCCGCAATAGCGCGACCGTCGGGGCATGCGCCATACCGAAGGTCCTGCGGGCTCGGCGATCACACGACGGATCGCCACGGCCAGCGGCTCTTCGACCCATTCGTCGGCATCGAGCGAAAGGATCCATTCACCACTGGCCAACGCCAATGCGCGATTCTTCTGCATCCCGAAGCCGGGCCAGTCCGTTGCGATCTCGACGCGCGCACGCCGCTCGCGTGCGAGCGCGACCGTCGCATCGGTGCTGCCGCCGTCGAGCACGACGACTTCGTTCGCCCAGCGCACCGAGTCGAGGCAGCGTCCGATGCGTGCTGCCTCGTCGCGCGCGATGATCACCACCGACAGGCGGGCGAGCTTCGGCGCGCACGGCTCTGCGTCGGCAACCAGGGCGCTCGCAACCTGGGAGCGGGTCTCGTCGGCACCGATGGCAGGCGCGAGGCGTTTGGGAAAGCCCGCGAACAGCAGCCCCGCGAACAGGCCGAACATCAGACTTTCGGTGTGGTCGATCAACAACGCATTGACGAGGCAGCCGACTGCCATCCAGAGCGCTAGTGCGCGCGCGAGCAGCCTCTCGCGCACGCTTGCCAGTGCGCGTGCGTATATGCTGATTCGCGCCAGCAACCATAAGAACAAGGCCACGGCCGGCAGCCCGCCCTGCACCGCCAGCAACAGATACTCGTTGTGCGGGTTGACGGTGGCCACCCGGGCGCTACCCTCGACGCTTTTCGCGTAGGCCGCCGGAAATCCGCCCAGACCGTACCCCAACAGTGGACGTTGTGCGACAAGTGCGGTGCTGCCGGCAAAGAACTCTAGCCGCCGGCCAATCGAGTTGCTGTCGGCGGTCGCCTTGGTGCGGTCCCAACCGCGGTATTCGCTGACCGCGAGATCGACGCGCTGCCTCATTTTGGGAGATAACTGATGCACCGACACGGCCCCGGCCAGGACCAGCACCCCGGCGACGGAGAGTCCGCGCCAGCCGTAGCGCGTCGCGAACACGAGCAGGATGAACACCGCGAATACCACGTAGCCGGTACGCCCCTGCACCATGAACACGACATTGATCGAAGCCAACGCACTCGCCGTGGCCCAGGCGACACGCACCAGGGTACGGCGCGCTTCGATCGCGTACAGCGCGAACAGCAATGCCGCGAAGCTCATCAGCAGACCGTGCGTGATGTGGCGTTTGAACACCACTGCATTGCCCGGCTCGGCTTGCAGCCAGTCGAATGACGGCAACACACCCGCTGCTGCGGAGAACGACAGGGCAAGGGTGAGCAGCATCGCACACGCGAACGCGAGGAGCGCTCGTTCGCGGGTCGAGCGTCCGACCAGGAACCAGGAAAACACCGCGATTAACGGCAGATCAGCGTACTTGCGCAGGTATTTGGCCTGATCGGGGCCGAGCGTCTCCGACCAGGCCAGACTCACTGCGAGCCACGCAAACAGCACCAGCGCCGCCAGCCGTATCGGGTGATCGACGCAGCGGCGCAGCTTGTGCGGATATCTGCCGCCAGCGATCCATGCCGCAACGATGACTGCGAGACAGATACTGGCAGCGGCCGTGGACACGGGCAGCATGAAAGCAAGCCCTATCGTCGACCATCGGCCCAGCGCGTCGGCACGTGTAGCCCACGGACCCGCGACGGCGGCATCGTGCATCAGCGGGCGGTCGATGCGGCCGATGCGCTGTTGACCCGGGCTCCGAGCGTCGTCATCGCCCTGCCAGGACGGCGCTGACCGCGCTCGCGCTGCGCTCCTGCGCGGGGGACGGCGGGGGCCCCGATTGCGCCTGGTACTCGGGCACGAACGCGGCAAGTCGTTGCTTGATCAAGTCGTCGGATTGCGCATGCGCCTGTTGCAGCCAATCGTCGAGCCGCTGCAGAAAATCGCCCGGTGTCTGCCGCGCCTGCGCGATGCGCAGCTTCGGATGCGGCGTGAGCAGCGAGTGTTCGTCGTCGGAGAGCGGTTCCTCGAACAGCTTCTCGCCGGGGCGCAGACCGGTGTAGACGATGCGCATTTCGTCGTCGCTGAACCCGGACAGCCGGATCATCTCGCGCGCGAGCTCGCTGATGCGCACAGGTTCGCCCATGTCGAGCACGAAGATCTCGCCGCCGCGGCCCATCAGGCCCGCCTGCAGCACGAGTTGTGCGGCCTCGGGAATCGACATGAAGAAGCGCGTGATCTGCGGATCGGTGACGGTCACCGGTCCGCCGGCGGCGATCTGCGCGCGAAACTTCGGAATCACACTACCCGCGCTGCCGAGCACGTTGCCGAAGCGCACCATCACGAAACGGGTGGCGGCATTCGACCCCTGCAATCGTTCGCAGACCATTTCCGCCAGGCGCTTGGTCGCGCCCATCACGTTGGTCGGATTGACGGCCTTGTCGGTGGAGATCAGCACGAACTTCTCGACCCCTGCCGCGATCGCCGCGCGCGCGACCGACCAGGTGCCCAGGACGTTGTTCAGCACCGCTTCGGCGCAGTTGTCGACCTCCATCAGCGGCACGTGCTTGTACGCCGCCGCATGTACCACCACGGTCGGCCGGTAGCGCGCAAAGGTTTGGGCGACGCGTGTGGGCGAACGCACATCACCCGCAACAGTAGCGATCGCTATGTTGCCGTAGTCGCGCTGGAACTCGGCGCCGCGAAATTCCTGTTCGATCTGATAGAGCGCGAACTCCGACATCTCGAACATCACGATGCACCGGGGCTTGAAGCGGGCGATCTGCCGACACAGTTCCGAACCGATCGAGCCTCCGGCGCCGGTGACCATGACCACACGTTCGGCGAGCCAGCTGCTGAGGCCTGCGCTGTCGAGCACGACCGGATCACGCCCGAGCAGGTCGTCCAGCTCGACTTCGCGGATCTGCGACACCGTGACCTTGCCGCTCACCAGGTCGTCGAAAGAGGGCACGGTCAAAACCTTCAGTCCTGCGTCGACGGCGAGATCGGCCGCATGCCGTCGGGCGCCGTGCCCGGACGAGGGCATCGCGATGATCGCGTGGGTAGCCGCGCTGCGTGCCTTCGCCGCACGCAGCGTGTCGAGCGACCCCAGCACGGCAACGCCGTGTATCGAGCGTCCGTGACGCTCGGGGTTGTCGTCGAACAGACCCGCGACCCGCCATTCGCGGCTGCGTTCGAGCTCCTTGATCAGATTCGCCGCCGTGTCGCCCGCGCCGAGGATGAACACCGAGCGCGCGCTGCCGTTGCGTCCCGCCGTACGCCGTTCACGCCAGATGCGATAGAGCATTCGACTGCCGCCCATCGCGACCGCAAGCAGCAGCGGGTCGAGAATGAGCACCGAACGCGGTACCCCGGTCGGTCGGCCCTGCAGCAGCAGCACCATCGCAACCGCCATCGCGGCGACGATCACCGCAAACACGATACGTTGCACATCGGCAACACTTGCATAGCGCCAGATGCCGCGGTAGAGCCCGAACGTGCAAAAAACCGCGGCTTGCAACGGTACGACCCAGATCAACGCCTCAACCATGACGCTGAAATAGGCGTCCGGCAGTTCGAGATTGAAGCGCAACCAGAACGCCGCACACCATGCGAGGGCCGCTGCGACAGCGTCATGGCCGAAGGCGAGCAGGGTGCGTGAACGCACGCCGATGCGCATCAGCCCGGCCTCGGCAATCGGCCGATTGCATCGACGGATCGAAAACA
Organism: Burkholderiales bacterium; assembly: GCA_014379045.1. Lineage (GTDB taxonomy): Bacteria > Pseudomonadota > Gammaproteobacteria > Burkholderiales > CAIKXV01 > CAIKXV01. The sequence goes on along the minus strand of JACMMK010000508.1, from coordinate 3,280 downwards.
CTCGAGCGAGCGGGGCTTCACCTTCGACCTGAAAACGGTATCCATCCGCTTCTACCTTTACCCACCGGAGTCGGCAACCGAGTTGGCAACTGAATGGACTCACCGCATCGGCCACCGAACCGCAACCATGATGATGATACCGGAGACACCTGGCCAAATGACAGGCCCGGCCATCCACTGGCTGCCGGCTTCAGTCGCTCCGCGCGGCGACTTGCGCGCGCTGCCAGGCCCGATCCAACACGAGCATCGCCATCGATACGATCGCCGCCCAGACGGCCAGCAGAAACAACTGTTCGAAATGCGGCTGCGCCAGCGCCGACAACGCGACTGCGGCGCTTACAGCCATCAACGCGTACTCGACGAGTGCGGTCCTCCGGTGACCCCAGCCTAGTCGGACCAGTCTTTGGTAGTAGTGTTCGCGATGTGCGTGCCAGAACTTCTCGCCGCGCATCATTCTGCGCAGCAGCGTGATCGTGGCATCGACGAAGAACGGGGCAAACACGACGAAGGGAAACCATAGCGGCCAATGGCCGGCATGGATACCCGCAGCACCCAGCGCGCCTGCGAGAAACCCGAGCGGAATCGACCCCGCATCGCCGAGAAATATCCGAGCCGGATTGAAGTTGAACATCAGAAACACGAGCGCGGCGGCGGCGGTCGACGCTGCGAGCGCGGCCGATTCGAAATCTCGCGCCAGGAAGAACCCGGCTGCGTACGCAGTGAAGCCGATCACTGCCATGCCGCCCGCCAGACCGTCGGATCCATCCATGAAGTTGTACAGGTTCATCGACCACACGATCATGAACGCACTGGCCGCCTGCCACGGCAGAGGCCAGTCAACCAACGCGAGCGCGACGAACGCGCTCGCGACCAGCGTGTGAATCGCGAAACGCAGCGCGATCGGCAGACCTCGCCAGTCGTCGATGAACGATGTGGCAGCCAGCAGCGCGGTACCGCCCACCAGAACCAGACTGGACGGCATCACTGCCCCAGCCGCGGCGAGAATTCCTGCGACCACTGCCAATCCCCCGGTGCGCGGCACGGGGCGGTGATGCAACGAGCGCTCGTTCGGACGGTCGAGCGGAAGACGTGCACGAGCCGGACCAAGCAGCAGGCAGAGGATCAGGGCACTCGTCAACAGGGCGAGCAGCGGCGCGCTCCACAAAGGCGCGAACGGGCTCAACGGCACGCGCCCGCTGCCCGCGTCACGCGTGTCGCCACACGACCCGGTTCACATGATCGGTGTAGCTAAGGATGATCCGCAGCACCTTCTCGGAGACCGCCGGGCGCTGATAGTCGGCGACCGCCGCGAGGGTGCGCGGTGCTGCGGCAGGTCCACCGCCGCCGCGCGACTGGGTCTCCAGAACCTTCAACCCCTGCAACACCCGATCGGTGTCGAGGCCGACCATCATCACCGCGGCTTCTTCCATCGCTTCGGGACGCTCATGGGCTTCCCGCAGATTCAATGCGGGGAAGTCCAGGATCGACGACTCTTCGCTGATCGTGCCGCTGTCGGACAGCACCGCATGCGCATTCCTCTGCAGCTTCACGTAGTCGAGGAAGCCGAACGGCGCGTGCAACTCGATCAGCGGATCGAGCGTGAATGCGCGCGCGGCGAGCCGGTTGCGGGTGCGCGGATGGGTGCTGAAGATGATCCGCTGGCGGAACTTGCGTGCGACGGCATCGAGCAGCGCGGCGATGCGCTCGAGTGCCTGCGGCGGATCGACGTTCTCTTCGCGGTGCAGACTCACGACGAAGTACGCGCCGGGGGTCAGTTCGAGCCTCCCCAGCACGTCGGAGGCCTCGATCCGCGCCAGATAGTGCTGCAGCACTTCGTACATCGGACTGCCGGTCTTGATCACCCGATCGGGGGGAAGGCCCTCGCGCAGCAGATACTCGCGCGCGAGGTCGCTGTACGGCAGGTTCACGTCGGCGATGTGATCGACGATGCGACGATTGAGCTCTTCGGGCACGCGCTCGTCGAAACAGCGATTGCCTGCCTCCATGTGAAACACCGGGACCTTGCGGCGCTTGGCGGCGATCGCGGACAGACTGCTGTTGGTGTCACCGAGGATCAGCACCGCGTCGGGCTTCTCGTGCTCGAGCACCGGATCGACCCGAAGCAGCGTCTGCGCGATGGTCTCGATCGCCGTCGATCCCGGGGACGCGGCTGCGAGAAAATGATCGGGACGGCGGATCTGCAACTCGTCGAAGAACACGTCGTTCAACGCGTAGTCGTAGTTCTGGCCGGTGTGCACCAGCACCAGTTCGGTCGCCTGGTCGAGTCGGGCAAGCACGCGCGACAGACGGATCAGCTCCGGACGCGTACCGACGATCGCCATCACCTTGAGTTTCTTCATCGCTCAGACCGCCTCTGCGTAGGTGTCGGGCGCGCGGGCGTCGAAAATCTCGTGCGACCAGAACAGCGTGAACAGTTCGCCCATGCCCGTGTTTCGGATGTCGTGCGTATGCAGTGTAGGCATGTCGATGAACACCGGCGTCTCTCCGTTCACGTCAAACGTGTGCACCTCCGACGAAAAGAGCCTGCGCACCCTGATCGACGCCTCGCCGGAGGCGACCAGGAAGCGTTCGATCTTGCGTCGGTGGAAATGATTGCCGCGGACGATGCCGGGATGGGTCCACGATGCGAAGCACTGTCCACCGTGCCCGGTCTTGACGGCTTCGAACAGCCGCCCGCGTGCGTCCGAGCGCAAGCCCGTGGCGACCGGATACCGATGCGGAAACCGATACGCGCGCAACGTATTGAACAGGTCGAGTTCGAACCCGGTCGGGAATGATGGCAGCGTACCGTCCGCGTAAGTGGCGTCGAGCGCGCGCAGTCGTTGCAGCGCTTCGCTGACGCGCATCCGCGCGCCGGGTGGGGCAGAGGTGCCGACCGTGCCCGCGTCGATCACGTCGAGCATCGCATCGCATGCGCGTTGCGCATGCAGCAGTTCGAGTTCTGCGTCGACGACGATACGCGGCGCCTCGGAATGCGCGAGTTGATGGCAGAACGTGGCGATCGCCGAATTGTAGAACGGGCGTCCGCACTCGCCGAACAGGTGCGGGAAGCCGATATCGGCGTACCGCGCACCCGTCGCCGAAGCCCATTCACCGAGAATCGCAGTGGCCTCGCGCTTCGATCGGGCGTAGGGCGTCGAGGCACCGACCGCATCGTTCGCGCCGTCGGCGAGCGCGTGCGTCGAGTTCGCGAACACCAGGTGCGGGGTGGCGTCGAGCGCGCGCAACGCGTCGACCAGCGCGCGCGCAAGCCGGGGGT
>JACMMK010000507.1 GCA_014379045.1 Burkholderiales bacterium | reverse complement strand
CGCGCCCGGCTGCCTCGTGACCTGGCGCCGCTGGGGGCGCCTGCACGCCCGGTCGCTGCGGACCGGCCTGCCCTGGATGACGGGAGCGATCGGCGCTGCTGTAGAGACCGGTACGTCGCATGGTGAGCGCGTCCAGGTGAGAAAAACGGCGGGAAACGACGTTAACACGACCCCGGGCTCAACACTATCCGAGGCGTACTTTCGTCGACGGTGTCGAACGTGCTCGCGATCTTCCGGTCGGCCCGTTCGCAATGCTATAAGCGAGGGGCGTACCAGCTTTCGTTGCATGCAGTCTGTACAGGCGGGTTTTGGAGTGCCCGCACGGTTTTGCTGCGGTTGTTCCGCAACGTCCCGAGCGCACTCTGCCTCGTGCACTGTGCGCCTCAGGTGTGATCGCACCCTGTGCACGCCATTCGATGAGGACGTGATGCGTTTTCTCTGGCCCGATCTGCTCTGGTTGCTGTTGGCACTGCCGCTGCTGGTGGCGGCGTACCTGTGGGCGTTGCGCCGGCGGCGGCGCACCGCGGTGCGCTATGCGAGCCGCGCGCTGGTGCAGGTGGCACTCGGCCGCGGGCAACGCGTGCGCCGCCACTTGCCGCCTGCGCTGTTCCTGTTCGGGTTCGCGTTGACGCTGCTGGCGATGGCGCGGCCGAGCGCGACCGTCACCCTGCCGTCCGAGTTCATGACCCTGGTGCTCGCGATCGACGTCTCGCGCAGCATGCGCGCGGGCGATGTGAAGCCGAACCGGATCGTTGCCGCGCAGGACGCCGCGAAGTCATTCATTCAGGAGCTGCCCCGCAATGTGCGCCTGGGTATCGTCACCTTCGCGGGCACCGCGGCGGTGGTGCAGACTCCGACCGAGAACAAGGAAGACATGGTCGCCGCGATCGACCGCTTCGAGCTGCAGCGGGGCACCGCAACGGGCAGCGGGCTGCTCGTCTCGCTCGCGATGCTGTTCCCCGACGATGGCATCGACCTCGAATCGGCGGTGTTCGGTGCGAACTTCTCGCGCAACAGCGCCAACGCGCGCGCGAACGTGAATCCGGGTGCCGGCGCCTCGCTCGACCGCACGCAGACCGAGCGCAAGTCCGCCAACGCCCCCACGCGCGCGATGCCGGTCGGGTCGTACCAGGGCGGCGCGATCATCCTGCTCTCGGACGGTCGTCGCACCACGGGCCCCGACCCGCTCGAGGCGGCGAAGATGGCGGCTGAGCGCGGCGTACGCGTGCATACGGTGGCCTTCGGCAGCCGCGATGGCGCGCCGATCTCGTTTGAAGGGTGGTCGTTCTACGCGGTGCCCGATGAGGAGACGCTGAAAGCGGTGGCCGGCATCACCGGCGGCCAGTTCTTCCAGGCGTCCACTGCGGGCGATCTCCAGAAGATCTACGAGAATCTGAGCCTCGAGTTCGCGCTCGAGCGGCGCGAGACCGAGGTGAGCGCGTTGTTCGCGGCAGCCGCGCTGTTCCTGTTCGTGCTGGCCGGTCTGCTGTCGGTGCTGTGGTTCTACCGGCCGTTGCCGGTGTCCTCGTCCGGCGGGTCCGCCTGAGCGGGGCCGTGCCCGGGACCTTGCCGGGTTTGCCCGCACCGAAGAATCGCACTACGATCGCGGACCATGAAAACAAGAACCGTGAAGCTGCCGGAGTCGGGCGGGTCTCGGTGGATGACCCGGATGACGATCGACGACACTGAGCGCGCAGGCGGCAGCGCCGAATGAACGTAGTCATCCTAGCCGCCGGCCAGGGCAAGCGCATGCGCTCGTCGCTGCCCAAGGTGCTGCACCCGATCGGCGGCGTGCCGATGCTCGCCCACGTGATCGAGCAGGCGCGCGCGCTCGAGCCGTCGCGCATCTGCGTCGTCTACGGTCACGGCGGCGAGGCGGTGCCGCAGGCGTTCGCCGACCAGGGCCTCGCATTCGCGCGCCAGGCGCCGCAGCTCGGCACCGCGCATGCCGTGCAGCAGGCAATGCCGCATGTCGATCGCGCGCAGCCGGTACTGGTGCTCTATGGCGATGTGCCGTTGACGCGCGCCTCGACCCTCGAGCGGATGCGCCTGGACGACGCACAACGACAGGTGAAGCTGTTGACTGTCGAGGTCGCCGACCCGACCGGGTACGGCCGCATCCTGCGTAACACCAAGGGCGCGGTCGCCGGCGTCGTCGAGGAGCGCGACGCGACCGACAAGCAGCGCGCGATCCGCGAGGTGAACACCGGCATCCTGTGCGTGCCGGGGATGCTGCTCGGGCAGTGGCTGGCCGACGTCGACAATGACAACGCGCAGGGCGAGTACTACCTGCCCGACATCATCCGGCTCGCGTGCGTCGATCGCGTACCGGTGGTCACCGAGCGCCCCGACGAGATCTGGGAGACGCTCGGTGTCAACGGCAAGGCGCAACTCGCGCAGTTGGAGCGCGTGTATCAGTTCGAGGTCGCACGCGGCCTGCTCGACGCGGGGGTGACGCTTGCCGACCCGTCGCGCATCGACGTGCGCGGCACTTTGTTGTGCGGCGTCGACGTGACGATCGATGTCGGCTGCGTGTTCGAAGGCACGGTGAAGCTCGCCGACGGCGTGAGTGTCGGCCCGCACTGCGTGATCCGCGATGCGACGATCGGTGTCGGCACGCGTATCGAGGCGTTCACCCACATCGACACCGCGACGGTCGGCGAACGTGCACGCATCGGGCCGTACGCCCGGTTGCGTCCCGACGCCGCACTCGCCGACGAAGTGCATATCGGCAACTTCGTCGAAGTGAAGGCAAGCACCTTCGGCGCGCGCAGCAAGGCGAACCATCTCGCGTATGTCGGCGATGCGGTGGTCGGGCGCGACGTGAACATCGGCGCGGGAACCATCACCTGCAACTACGACGGCGCGAACAAGCACCGCACGGTGATCGAAGATGACGTGCATATCGGCTCGGACGTGCAACTCGTCGCACCGGTGAAAATTGGAAAACGCGCCACCGTCGGCGCCGGCACGACCGTATGGCAGGACGTGCCCGCCGGCGGACTCACGATCAACGACAAGACCCAGCCGCATCGCGCCGACTGGCAGCGGCCGCAGAAGGCGCGTCCCGCCGCCAAGAAACCTCGCTAGGGAAGGCAGACACCCATGTGCGGCATCGTCGGCGGGGTCGCCTCGCGCAACATCGTGCCGGTGCTGGTCGAAGGGCTGCGTCGGCTCGAATACCGCGGCTACGACTCGTGCGGGGTTGCCGTGTTGCGCGATGGGCTGCTCGCCCGCGCGCGCAGCACGCAGCGTGTCGCCGAACTCGCGGCGCAGGTCGAGATCGAGCATCTCGAGGGCACGACCGGCATTTCGCACACGCGCTGGGCGACGCATGGCGCGCCCAACACCGCCAATGCGCATCCGCATTTCTCCGGCGGCGACATCGCGGTCGTGCACAACGGCATCATCGAGAACTACGAAGCATTGCGCACCGAGCTGCAGGCCGCGGGCTTCACCTTCGAGTCGCAGACCGACACCGAGGTGATCGCGCATCTGGTGCGTCACCTGTATCGCGGCGACCTGTTCGAAGCGGTGCGCGCGGCGGTCGCGCGCTTTCGCGGCGCGTATGCGATCGCCGTGTTCGCGCGCGTCGAGCCGCACCGGCTGTGCGGCGCGCGCTCCGGATCACCGCTCGTGCTGGGGGTCGGCGCGAAGGTGGGGGAGAACTTCCTCGCGAGCGATGCGCTCGCGCTTGCCGGCACCACCGATCGCATCGTGCATCTGGACGAAGGCGATGTGGTCGATCTGACCCGGACGGGATACCGCATCGTCGATCGCGACGGCGAAGAGGTCGAGCGCACGCTACGTGTCGTGAGGGCCGATGCAGGCGATGTCGACCTGGGGCCGTATCGGCACTACATGCAGAAAGAGATTTTCGAGCAGCCGCGTGCGATCGCCGACACGCTCGAAGCGGTCGGCGGGATCGATGCCGCACTGTTCGGAGACGTCGCACCGGCGGTGTTTCCGACGATCGACAGCGTGCTGATGCTCGCGTGCGGCACGAGCCACTATGCCGGCCTCGTCGCGAAGCAATGGATCGAGTCGATCGCGAAGATCCCCGTCGCCGTCGAGATCGCGAGCGAGTACCGGTACCGCGAGTCGGTGCCGAACCCGAACGCGCTGGTGGTCGTGATCTCGCAGTCGGGCGAGACTGCGGACACGCTGGCGGCGTTGAAGTACGCGCGCGGGCTCGGGCACCTGCACACGCTCGCCGTGTGCAATGTCGCGACCAGTGCGATGGTGCGCGAGACGGCGATGCGGTTCCTGACCCGCGCGGGTACCGAGATCGGGGTGGCGTCGACGAAGGCGTTCACGACGCAGTTGACCGCGCTCTATCTGCTGGCGAATGCGATCGCGAAGGCGCACGGACGACTTACCGCCGAGGCGGAGCACTCGGCGATGACAGCGCTACGGCACCTGCCCGCCGCGGTGCAGACGGTGCTCGCGCTCGAACCCGCGATCATCGCGTGGAGCGAAACGTTTGCGAAGAAGGAGGATGCGCTGTTCCTCGGGCGGGGGCTGCACTACCCGATCGCGCTGGAGGGGGCGCTGAAGCTGAAGGAGATCAGCTATATCCATGCCGAGGCGTATCCGGCGGGGGAGTTGAAGCATGGGCCGCTGGCGCTGGTGACGTCCGAGATGCCGGTCGTGACGGTGGCGCCGAACGATGCGTTGCTGGAGAAGCTCAAGAGCAACATGGCGGAGGTGCGGGCGCGCGGTGGGGAGTTGTATGTGTTTGCGGATGGGGATTCGCAGATCGCGGCGAGCGAGGGCGTGCAGGTGATCCGATTGCCGGAGCACTATGGGGCGTTGTCGCCGATTCTTCATGTGGTGCCGCTGCAGTTGCTGGCGTATCACACGGCGCTGGTGCGGGGGACGGATGTGGACAAGCCGAGGAATTTGGCTAAGTCGGTGACCGTGGAGTAGATGCGATTGCCTTGCACGACACGTCGCGGGCTTCGCGTTGCGGAGCGTAGTCGCGGCAATGCGCGGCCTGGCGTCCCCTGCCCCGGGATCACTCCGCGACAATCCCCGCCTTGCTGATCAACACCCTGAATGCCTGCGTCTCAGTCCTCAGCAGTTTGGTGAATTCCGCAGCCGAACTCTCCGACGGCGTGAACCCCTGCTCGATCAGCAGTTTCTGAATCGCCGGGTCCTGCACGGCCTTCACCATCTCGCGGTTGAGCGTAGCAACCACTTCGGCCGGCGTCTTCGGCGGCGCGATGATGCCGGTCCACGACCCGAACGTGGCATCGCCATGCCCGAGTTCGCGCAGCGTCGGGACATCGGGCATCTGCGCGATGCGCTTCTCGTTGGTGATCGCCAGGACCTTCACCCGTCCGCCCTTGATGAACGGCAGCACCGAGCCGTACGAGGTGAACATCAGGTCGACCCGCCCTGCCGCGACATCGATCAGCGCAGGCGCCACGCCCTTGTACGGTACGTGCAGGATGTCGACGTCGGTCACGGACTTGAACAGCTCCGCCGACAGGTGCGGCGGTGTGCCCATGCCGGCCGTCGCGAAACTGAGCTTGCCCCGCTGCGCCCGCGCCAGCTTGAGCAGTTCGGCCACGTTGTTCACCGGAAGTTCCGGACGGGTGACCAGCACGATCGGCGTATCGGTGAGCTTGGCCACCGCGGTGACGTTCGACGAATCGATGCCCGCCTTCGGATACAGGCTCGGGTTGACCGTGATCGTGGTGCTCGCGATCATCAACGTGTACCCGTCGGGCGGCGCGCCGGTGACGAGCTTCATTGCCGCGAACGGCCCCGGGTGATACTCGATCACGAACGGCTGACCCATCGTCTCCTGCAGACGCGCGACAACGATGCGCGCCACGATGTCGACCGCACCGCCCGGGGCGGTGCCGACGAGCAGCCGGATGCGCTTGCTCGGATAGTCGGCGGTCTGTGCGAACGCCGTCGACGCCGTCACCCCCATCACCGATTGGAAGAACATCCAAGCGACCAGCAGCTTGAAACGCATCGTAGCCCTCGCTGACTAGAGAAACACCTCGACACTGTCGCCCGACTGCCTGACCGGGTACACCGCCAGCGGCCGGAAACCGTGGAGTTCTTCGCCGTCACGCGCCAGGTCGAAGCGCCATCCATGCAGCGGGCAGGTCAGCACCGTACCTTCGACCTCCGCGCGATGCATCGGCCCGCCGGAATGCGCGCACAGATCATTGAATGCGAACAGTCGGTCGCCTGCCTTCATGATCACGACCTTGCGGCGTGCGATCTCGACCAGCCTCGCGCCGTCAGCCAGCTCTTCGATGTCGCATCCTTTGCGCCACGCTTCAGTGTCCATCGACAAGGCTCACAGGTAGATGGCGTTCTGGGCGAACGAACGCACGACCGATTCGTCATAGCCGCGGGCTGCGATTTCCGGTCGCAGCGACACCATCGACGCGTCGAGATCATCGAGCAGCCTGAGCTTCTTCAGCGGCTGGTCGAAGACGATGCCCATCGACTCGGCGATCAGGCCGAGATAGTGCTGCACTTCGACGGGATGGCGCAGCTCCATCTTGAGGTGCTGTCGATAGCACGAGTGGTACGGCATGACCAGCGTGTCCGCGCCCAGCGCAAGCGCTTCGGCGAACATCGCCTCCTGATCTGCGGCCGGCATCGGCTTGATGGTCTGGCAGTGGATGCCTGGACCGAATCGATCTTCGATATGCACGATCTCGAGACCTGGAATCGCTTCGAGTACTCGACGCATGTTGGCGCCATCGGCAATGCGCGCCGGGTCGGACGTGTGATGGTGGATGATCACACGGCGTTTCACCGGCCCCAGCAGCGGCTTCAGTTCTTCCAGATAGCGCGGCAGCAGTGCCGAGAAGTTGGCGATCTCGTATCGGGTCGAAGGAAGCCGAAACTTCTCGAACACTTCGTCGCAATCGGGGCAGACCGAGACCAGCAGCTGCGGCTTGACCCGGGCGAAGCTGAGCTGTGCCAGCTTCGCGTTCTGTTCTTCGAGGTCGGGATCGCCCATGTTGAACTGCCTCGACCCGCAGCAGCTCTCCGGTCCGCCGAACACCACGAAGCTTTTGCCCAGCCGTTTGAGAATCTCCTGCGCGAGGTAGGGGATGAACAGGGTGTAATGCGCGTTGCAGGAGATGTGCAGAACGATCGACGCGCGGGTGGCATCGCCGCTCTGGAGTTCGGTTACCCACTCGAGGCCTGCTTGCGGCAGCAGAGCGCCGAGCACGCGGTTCTGTTCATAGCCGCGTGTGTAGCTGCGCTTGATGGGGATGGTTTTCATGGCCTTGCAGTCTCGTCCTTTATTGCGCACGACACTTGATGCGTTCACGACCTACTGATGCGGACCGATCGAGAGACGGTGGTGCCGGCGCAGGGAAATCTTCGCCTGCGAGTTCAACCGTGCTGACGACCGGCTTAGTTCAATTATCCGCCCGGCGCGGCGCTGTGCAACTTGCCTGTGAAGGGTTGAAGGCAGATTGTCTGTCGCGATGGCTGGCTAGCCCGACCTGGCCCTGAACGTGTGGTTTAGAGCGTTGTCCGCGCCGCCCCGCTAGCGCGCGATCACACCACCGTCTTGATGTACGCTTCGACCTGACGGCGTTTCTCCGCCGTACCGACAACGACGTTCGCGGCACTGCCCCCCGAACGCAAACAGGAGGATCAGATGCGTCCCTGCCCCAGGTCGCTCGCGACCGTCAGCCCGCACGCGATCGTCGGCGCCCTTGCCGTCACCGCAACGCTGCTCAGTGCCTCGGCGCAAGCCCAGCCCGCCGAAGCCTATCCCGCCAAGCCGATCCGCCTGATCGTCCCGTTCGCCCCCGGCGGCGGCACCGACATGGTTGGCCGCGTGATGGCGACCAAGCTGGCCGAACGCCTCGGCCGGCCGTTTCTCGTCGAAAACCGCGGCGGCGCCGGTGCCGTGATCGGGACTTCGCTGGTCGCGAAGTCCGCACCCGATGGCTACACGCTGCTCGTCTGCGACAGTGCGCACACGATCCAGCCTGCGCTGCAGAAGCTCGACTACGACCCGATCAAGTCGTTCTCGCTGATCGCGTCGATGGTCAAGGGCGACACGGTGCTGGCGGTGCCGGCGAGCCTGCCGGCGAACACGATCAAGGAGTTCATCGCGCTCGCCCGACAGAAGCCCGGCACGCTGGTCGCGGGCACCGCGGGCGCAGGCAGCAGCGGACACATGGGTGCCGAGCTGTTCAAGGTGATGGCGGACATCGACATCATCATCGCCCACTACAAGGGCGGGGGCGCGGCGACAACCGATCTGCTCGGCGGACAGATCCATCTGTCCAGCATCACGATCCAGGCCGTGATTCCGCAGATCAAGGCCGGGCGGCTGAAGGTGATCGGGATCGGCGGGCCGGCGCGCAGTCCGCTGCTGCCGGACGTGCCGACTGTCGAGGAGTCAGGCCTGGCCGGCTACAACACCACCGGCTGGCGCGGGCTGGTCGGGCCTGCGGGGATGCCGACGGCGATCGTCGACCGGCTGACGAGCGAAGTCCGGACCATTCTCGCTGCGCCGGACGTCAAGGCGCACTTCGAGGTGAACGGCATGGAAGTCGATTACCGCGATCCGCGCGACTTCGCGTCCTACATCGTCGATGAAATCCGGCGCTGGACGCTCGTCGTCCAGAAGGCGAATATCAAGCTCTAGGGCAGGTCGCCCGTCTTCCAGGAACGTTCGATGCTGAATGCCGCCGCCGCACGTCGCTATGTTCGTTACAACGCGTGGGCCGACAAGGTCATGTTCGATGCAGTGGCGGCACTCCCCGATGGCGAGGCGTCGAAGTCGCGGTCGAGTCTGTTCAAGAACATCGTGCATACGCTGAACCACAACTATGTGATCGACCAGATCTGGCGCGGGCACCTGGAAGGTAAGCCGCACGGCTATACCGCACGAAACACGCCGGAACACCCGCCGCTTGCCGAACTCTGGACGCGCCAGCACGAGGCGCATCGCTGGTACCTCCAGTGGGCCGATGCGATGACCGATCCGTCGCTCGGCGAATGGGTCGAATACGAGTTGATCGGCGGCAACAAAGGGCGCATGACGCGTGGCGATATCCTGATGCACGTCGTCACGCACCATTCCTACCACCGTGGCTTCGCCGCCGATCTGTTCTATCAGGTGCCCGCCAAGCCGCCCTCGATGGATCTGCCGGTGTACTACCGCGAGGCGCCGGCGGAGTATCGGGAGCGTGTGGCCGCGACTGCGTAAACCTATCGGCCGACTCACCCTGAACTGGCGGTGATGGCACGCGGGCGTCAGCGCTCTTCCGTATCTAGCCGCCCTCGTCGTAGAAGCGGCGAGACAGACCCTCGCGTCCGGGATAGAACTTGAAATAGGGCCGCGCCTGGTCGATGGTGCGTGCCACCGGTGGATGGTCCATCAGCCGGTCGAAGTAGGCCGCCAGTCGCTCGTGCCCCGACGGCAGCGGTACGTAGGTCACGGCATAGAACAGGGCTGGCGCTGCGGCGCAGTCGGCGATGCTGAACGCCTCACCGGTGATCCAGGTCCGCCCCTTGAGCTGGTGATCGATGAACGCATAGGCCGACAGCAGGCCTTCGTGTGCCCGCGCGACGCTGCGCGCGTCGCGATCACCTTCCGGCCGTAGAAGGTCGGCGGTGCATGCCTGCATCGGCGTCATCACATACAGGTCGAAAAGACGATCCCACAAGCGCACGTCGAGCGCGGCTTCAGGATCATCAGGGATGACGGTATGGCCAGGGCGTGCATGTCGGCGTTGCAGATGCTCGATGATGATGCTCGTCTCGGGGATCGGTCGGCCCTGGTCCACCAGCAGTGGCATCTTGCCCGTGGGGCACAGCGCCAGATAGGCCGCGCGCTCCGCAGTATCAGCCAGATTCAGCAGACGCTTGTCGACTTCGATGCCCAACACATCGACCGCAATCAGCACCTTGTGGCAATAGGACGAGAGCGGGTGATAGTGCAGCACGAGCGCCGTCATCGGGTTTCCAGGTCGGTTTCCTGCATTGGAGCCGCATCAAGCAATTGACGTCGTCGGCTTTTCTCCGCCTAGGCCGGCGGGCGGTGCGACCGTCAGTCCATGCCCCACCTTGTGCGTCTCGATCAGCTTGGCGACCAACCCTGTCGCTTTCACGTCCTCGATGAACGCGCACAGATAAGCGAAGCCTGCGGCGCGCCCCTTCGGCGTCCCCGCCGCCTGTTGCACCGAGGCGAACTTCCCTTCGAGCAGACGCGTCCCGGACAGCTTCGTCACATCCTTGCTCAGCCGATCTCTCAGGCCGGCCAGCGCATCGAAGTTTTCTTCCATGAAACGCTGCGCGGCGGTGTCTGCCGTATCCACGCCGGTGAGCTTCGCGCGCTTGAGGTTCGCGGTCAGCCATAGCCCGTAGGCGGCCTTGCCCGGGACGACGACACGCACGCCGTCGCTATCGACATCGGCGATCGTGCTCAACGGCGATTCATTGCGTACCAGGTACGTCGCCTCGATCTCGACATAGGCCGCGGAGAAATCGATCAGCACCGCACGTGCAGGCTCGGCGCCGAGGAAGCCGACGTCCCACAGATTCTGATCGGCGGACTCGGCGAGCTTGCCCGGGTTCGGGTACTCGATGATGTCGACCCCGACACCGAGGCGCCGTCCGAGTTCGTGCGCCAGATCGAAGGCGACGCCGGTGGGTCGCCCCGCGGCGTCGCGCGCGGTGAGCAGCACGTTGGAGAAGTTCAGACCGGCGCGCAGCCGGCCAGTGGGTGCCAGGTCGGCGACAACTGCAGAGGATGCTTCAGCCATGGGTCAGGTCTCCGCTCGGTTCCAGGGTCATTGTTTTTGCACGATCGAGTCCACCTGCGCAACCGCTGGTAGCGCCCGCTCGATATTCCAGACTACTATTCTTCGGCGAAGGTTTTTCGAGTCGACAAAAGAAAATCCCGGAGGAGTGAATGCGAAAGTGGGTTTGGCGGACCGCGGCATCTGCGGTCGTGGCGAGTTGCGTGTTGGTAGCGTCCGGCACCCTCGCGCAGAACTACCCGGCGAAAACCATACGGATCATCATCCCGTTCGCCGCCGGGGGTGCCACCGACGTTCCTGCGCGGCTCGTGGCGAACAAGATGGCCGAGAAATTCGGCACCGGCATCGTGATCGACAACCGTCCCGGCGCAGGTGGCGCGATCGGCACCGCGACCGCGGCGCGTGCCGACCCCGACGGCTATACGATCCTGATGACGGCCACGCCGTTCGTGGTGAGCCCGCACATGTACGGCAAGCTCAGCTACGACCCCCTGAAAGACTTCGTGCAGGTGGCGCAGTTCGGCTCCGCCCCAAATGTGCTCGTGGTCCATCCCTCGCTCGGCGTCAAGTCGATCAAGGCGCTGATCGCGCTTGCCAGGTCGCAACCCGGCAAGCTCGACTGGGCGTCTTCGGGCACCGGTGGCGCGCAGCATCTGTTCGGTGAGTTGTTCATGTCGATGGCCGGCATCGACGTCACCCATGTCTCGTATAAAGGCAGCGGCGCCGCGAACGCAGACGTGCTCGGCGGACAGGTGAAGATCGGCTTTCCGGGCATCGCAATCGCCCTGCCGAACCACAATGCCGGGCGTCTGCTCGCGATCGGCGTCACCACCGCGCAGCGCTCGGCGCAGATGCCCGACGTGCCGACCATCGCCGAAGCCGGGCTGCCCGGCTACGACGCGACGTTCTGGCTTGGATTGTCGGTGCCGACCGGCACGCCCCGATCCGTGATCGATCTGCTGCACAGAGAAACGACGGCGGTGTTGAAGATGCCGGACGTCGTCGAAGGATTCCGGTTGTCCGGGACGGATGTGGCGCCGTCGACGCCGGAACAGTTCCGGAAGTTCGTCCTGGCCGAGTACGAGAAGTGGGGCAAGGTGATTCGTAAGGTGGGAATCAAGGCGAACTGATTGCGCGCTGATGAATGCAGCAGTGAATGCTTCGACCCGCGCTGCCGGGCGAAAACGACGCAGCGATGCAACGGCGCGCTTCGATGCCGCGACGGCGCGCGCGCCGCGCCCGTCGGGTCGCGAAGCGAGCGCTCAGGCGGGAAAGGTGCTGTCTAGCCTCAGCCACACAACGGCTCCATTCCCTTGACACGTATGACCGGCGCCGCAGCGGGCGAGCCGAGAAACCGCATCAATGCCGTTGCCGTCGCCGCATCCGGCGCCGCCCTGTGCAGGCCGACCGAGAACGTCGTCATCTTCTGGATGTCGGGCGGCAGCGTGCCCACGATCTCGATGCCCGCCACCGGCAGCAGTTCGGCTACCTGCTGGAACCCGAGGTCCGCTTCGCCGCGCGCGACCGGCGCCCCGGCCGGTTCCCCCCTGACCTGCACCAGCCGGCCGGCGAGCGCGTCCGCGATACCCCATCCCTCGATCAGACTCTCGAGGTGCACGCCGCTCGGCCCGGTCGAGTAAGCGATCGTCCGCGCAGCCAGCAGCGCACGCTTCACCGCCTCACCAGACCCGATGTCCGGCTTCGCTGCGCCGTCGCGCACCGCGACCCCGATCGGCGAGATGCCTAGATCGGTGCGACTGCCGGCAACGAGCCTGCCCGCCGTGATCAATTCATCGATCTTGTCTGCCGCCATGATCACCAGATCGACTGTCTCGCCGGCTTTCACCCGTTCCATGACCCGGATGCCGCCGTCGAACAACGGCACGGTGTGGTGCCCGGTCGCGCGGTCGAACTGCCGGGTGAGTTCGAGGAACGCTTCGCGAAACGCGATCGATTGCAGGACGGTGAGGGTGGCCATTGGCGATTTCGCTGGGGGGAATGTCGACGTGCTGGATAGGTGTGTGCCTCGATCTTGCCCGTCGACGCCGGACAAAGCGAATCGGACTCGGTGCAAGATGCCGTGCTGTCGCAAAGCGCTCAAGAGCGCGGGCCGAACCATTTCACTATTTCGAAGGTAACGAAAGCGCCTCCTGCGCGTCGTGGCAGAACGTCGCAAAGCCTTGCGCGGCAGTCGGTCATAATCTTCCTTCTTCGCAACAAGCATTCTGTCGAGTCACTCATGATCTTTTCGGAAACCGTCGATGTGGTGGTCATCGGCTTCGGCCTGGGCGGGGGCATCGCCGCGCTGAACGCCGCGCAGGCCGGCGCGAAAACGCTGCTGCTCGAGAAATCGAGCGTACCCGGGGGTCTGTCGATCTGCTCCTATGGCGCCGTGCGCAGCGCGCACGATCCTGCCCAGGCGTTCGCCTACCTGCAGACGACCAACGCGGGTCGCACGCCCGACGAGGTCGTGCGCCAGCTTGCCGATGGCATGTGCGAGCTGGAAGCTTACGTGCGCGAACTGGCCGGGATCAACGGCGCCCGCGTCATCACTTCGGTCGAGGAAAACGCCGAGCGCGCGCGTGCAGGCGATCCGTACCGTCGGCAGATCCGCGGGAACTATCCGCTGCCGGGTACCGACACTTTCTATCACACGTCGGTGGTCGACGTGCCCGGGTTCGACGCGCGCGAGACCTATCCGTGGGCGAACGGTGCACCGAATGGTCCGAAGCTGTTCAAGGTCGTGCACGACAACGTGCTCGCCGCCGGCGTCGAAATCCGCCTCGGCACCGGCGCGCAGCGTTTGATCGCCGACCCGGTAACGCGCGCGGTGCGTGGGGTCACCGTGATGCGAGGGGGCATCGAACACCACATCGCAACGCGCCGTGGCGTCGTCATCGCCACCGGGGGGTTTGAAGGCAGTGCCGAGATGAAGGCACAGTTCCTCGAAACCTATCCGGTGCTCAATGCCGCCGCGAGGCACAACACCGGCGACGGCATCCGCATGGCGCAGGATCTCGGGGCTGCGCTCTGGCACATGTGGCTCGTTCATGGTGCCTACGGTTTCAAGCATACCGACCCGGCGTACCCGTACGGTATTCGCGTCAAGCGCTTCCCCGACTGGTTCCCCGGCGCCGCGCACCAGGTGAATCTGAAAATGGCGTGGGTGCTGCTCGACCAGCACGGCAAACGTTTCATGTCCGAGTATCAACCGTACACGCAGGACACCAGCGTGCGACCGTTGTCGTATCTCGACCCGGTGACCCAGACCTCTCCGCGCAATCCCGCGTTCATGATCTGCGACGAGCCCGGCCGCCAGCTCTACCCGCTGGGGAAAGCGACGTCCAACGATGAAGGGCTGCGCTACGAGTGGAGCGACGACAACCTGCGCGAAGTCGACAACGGCATTCTCATGCGCGCCGAGTCGCTGGAGGAACTGGCCCAACGGCTCGGCCTCGATCCAGGCGCCGTCAGCGCATCGATCGCGCGCTGGAATGCGCAGTGTGCGGCCGGCGACGATGCCGACTTCGCACGCCCTGCGGGCAGCATGCTGCCGATCACCCGGGCGCCGTTCTATGGCGCGCGCGTCTGGGCGGTCATTTCCAACACCCAGGGTGGGCCGGTGCACGACGCGCAATCGCGCGTGCTCGACGGTTACGGTGCGCCCATCCCGCGCCTGTACGCCGCGGGCGAATGCGGCAGTTCATTCGGCCACCTGTACCTGTCGGGGGGCAACATCGCCGAGTGCGTGGTGACGGGACGTATCGCCGGGCGCGGCGTGGCGCAGTGGGTACCGATGGAGGATTGACCGCGTCGGGGTGCTGGACCGCACTGACGTCCCCGGCGCACGTTCGACTCGGCACGTTCGGCGCACCACCTTCGCCGCGCGCAGTCAGCTTTCCGGCGCGGTCTCGGTCACCAACGTCGGCCGCGGCTCGGGCACCGCCCGCAACGGTCTGCGCACCTGATTGGGCGCACGCAGCGTCGGGTCGACCAGCTTCAGGTACTGCGGCCCGAGGTCGCCGAGATTGCGGCAACCGAGCAGTGCCAGCACGCGACTGATCTCGTCGCGGAAGATTTCGAGCGCGCGCACGGCGCCGGCCTCGCCACCGGCGGCGACACCGTAAAGGGTCGAGCGACCCACCATCACCGCGTCGGCGCCGAGCGCCAGCGCCTTGACCACATCGCTGCCACGACGGATGCCGCTGTCCATGAACACCGTCGCGCGATTGCCCACCGCATCGACGATCTCCGGCAGCGCTTCGATCGGCGAGACGATGCCATCGAGGTTGCGCCCACCGTGGTTGGACACGTCGATGCCGTCGGCGCCGTGGTCGACGGCCTTGGCTGCATCCGCCGGATCGAGCATTCCCTTGACGATCAGCTTGTGCGGCCAGATCGCGCGCAGCGCATCGAGGTCGGCCCAGCTGATCGAATCGGAACGCAGGCTCGAGCGCCCCATCGGGCCCGCGGTGAGCTTGGCCTTGGCCGCGGCCGGATAGTTCGCATAGGTCGGCATGCCGGTGGTGACCAAGTAGCGCAGCATCGTGCCGAACAGCCAGCGCGGGTGCGTCACCATGTCGATCACGTTGCGCGTCGAGAACGTGAACGGGATCGTGAAGCCGTTGCGGATGTTGTATTCGCGGTTGCCCGACGACACGCCGTCGACGGTGACCACCAGTGCCTTGTAGCCCGCGGCCTTCGCACGTTGCACGAGCTCGTGCGACAGCGAACGGTCGGGCCACATGTAGAGCTGGAACCAGAGATCGCCGCCCGCCTCGTCGGCCACCCGTTCCATCGCGGTCATCGAACCGGTAGCGAGGGTGAACGGGATGCCGGCGGCGCGCGCGGCGCGCGCGAGCGCGATCTCGCCCTCGTACCACATCAGACCGGCGGTGCCGGTGGGCGCGATCACCAGCGGCATCTTGTGCTTGACGCCGAAGATCGTGGTCTCCTGCGTGCGCCGCGAGACGTCGACGAGGGTCCGCGTCTTGAACCGGATGCCATCGAAGATCGAACGGTTGTTCTTCAGCGAGACTTCGTCCTCGGTCCCGCGATCGACGAACTCGAAGAGCCCGCGCGGCACGCGCCGGAGCGCCTGATCACGCAGATCGAAGATGTTGTAGGCGTTCAGATGGGTGCTCACGGACGTTCTCCTGGATGCGGGATCCGAGAATATCAAGCCTGAAGGGGCGGGCGCAGCGCGAGCAGCGACGACAGCGACGCAAGGCTGTCCAGTCGTTCGAGCTGCGCCACCCGTTCCGCCAGTTCGCGCGCCGCGCGCGCGCCGATGGCGAGCGAGGCGAGATTCAGAAACTTCCGGTGCAATTCCTCGGACGACATCGGCGCCTCGTTGCTGCCCTTGCGAAAAAGCACTTCGGTTTCGTACGCCGCACCGTCGCGCGTATGCACCTGCAGACGACAGGCGACACGGTATACCCCTGCGTGGCCTTCGTATCTCGGCTCGTGCTCGACCTGCACCTTCGGCAGGAACGCCATGGTCTGCGGCAGGAACAGACGGTCCTCGGCGAACTGCGCGGCCGTCGCTTCGCGTTCGAGTGCCATCACCGCGAGGCCGTAGCGCAGATTCATCTGTGCCGCGAGCACCCCCTGCACCTTGTCGGGCGTGTATTCCCAGCCGCAGTGGTGCAACGTGTTGGTGCTGACATGGGCGATGACGCGCTCGATCTGCGAGGCTTCCAACCCGTGCTCGCGCATGATCGTGTCGAGCGCGGTCATCGCGGTGATGCTGCCGTTCGACGCCGGGGCGGGTTTGTAGCCGACGTCGAGGATCTCCCAGCGCTCGCCCAGTCCGGCGGTCAGCGCCTGGCCGTCGTAGTCGCCGGCGAGCGTGCTGAGGAAACCGCCATACGGCACCTCGAGCACATTCGGGATGCCGGTGTAGCCCGAGCGCGCGAGCTTGGCGGCGTAGATGCCGCTTTGCGCGGCGCGACCGCTGTGAAAGCTCTTGGCCATCGCGCCTTCCTGCACCGCCATCAGCCCCGCCGCCTGCGACCCGGCAATGCCGAGGGTGTGCTGCATCGGCAGCGTGCCGAGCCCGAGCAGACGTCCCGCGCTGACGCCGGCTACCAGCGCGCCGGTGACTCCCTGGTTGTGATACCCGCGGGTGAAGATCGAACCGCGCGCGGCGATGCCTACGCGCAGGCCGGTTTCGTAGCCCGCCACCAGCGCGGTGATCGCCTCGCGCCCGCTCACGTCGCGGTCCGTCTGCGCCAGCGCGAACACCACGGGCACCGCGACCGAGCCCGGATGCAGCGTCGCCTGGATGTGAATCTCGTCGAGCTGAAAACTGTGCGCGCTGGTCGCATTGACCAGCGCGGCCATCGACGCGCTGGCACGCTGCGCGAAGCCCATCACCGTCGCGCTGCCGCCCGCACCTTCCTCGGCCGCGATCGCGGCGAGTTTGCGCACCGAGGGCAACGTGGCACCGAACAGGCAGCAGCCCAGCGTGTCGAGCACGCAGGTTTTCGCCTTGGCCACGACTTCGGCGGGCAGCCGGTCGAAGGTCAATGACGCCGCGAACGCCGCTTGCGTTGCGGTGGCGCCTTCGGCGCCGGCGTTGACCACGTGCTCCGCGCTCATGCGGTTCCCCTTCGCCGTCGGCTCATTCGATCCGGGCGCCCGTCATCTTGATCAGCTTGCCGTATTTCTGATGATCGGCAAGGAGTACCTTGTTGAACTCGTCGACGCTCGTCGGATACGGATCGAGCGCCTGCTGCTCGAGGCGCGCGACGACTTCCGGATTCATCAACGCCAGATTGATCTCGCTGTTCAAGCGGTCGATGATCGGGCGCGGCGTGCCGGCGGGCGCGAACACGCCGATCCACGGGTTCATGTCGTAGCCGGCCACACCCGATGCGGCGATCGTCGGCACGCCGGGCAAGGTCTTGCTGGGAGCGGTCGATCCCAGCGCGATCGAGCGCAACCGCTTGTCGCGGATCTGGTTGATGACCGTGCCCACCGTGGCGAACGACGCCTGCGTCTCCCCCGCCATCAGGGCGGCGACCTGCGGCGCGCCCCCCTTATACGGAACGTGCGTGATCTCGATGCCGGTCATCGAGATCAACAGCGCCATCTGGAGATGCGGCGCGCTGCCGTTGCCCGACGAAGAATAGTTGATCTGCCCGGGACGCGCCTTCGCCAGCGCGATGAATTCCTTCAGGTTGCGCACCGGCAGCGAAGGATGCACGGTCAGCACGCCGGGTTGCGTGGACAGCATGCCTACGCCGGTGAAGTCCTTGAGCGTGTCGTAGCTGAGCTTGTTCGCATAGAGGTGCGCATTGCCGACATGGGTGGTCGAGTGCACCATCAGCGTGTAACCGTCGGGAGGCGCCTTCGCGACGATGTCGGCGCCGATCACGCCGGACGCGCCGGCGCGGTTGTCGATCACGAACTGTTGGCCCAACGATCTGCCGAGTTCGTTCATCACCATCCGACCGACGATATCGTTGGAACCGCCCGCCGGCCAGGGGATGACCACGCGCACGGGCTTGAGTGGATAGGTCTGGGTCTGGGCCCTCGTGATGCCAGACGCCGTTAGCGAACCGGCGAGCGCGACAGCTACGACGACACGAAGCGGTGTCTGTTTCATCTTCTCCTCCTGATGGATCGCAGGTGCTGTACCGAGGGTCGAGGCGATCCAGCCGATGTACCTGGATCGTCTGCCCGGTTTTCATAGTCACTCTGCACTTTTACGGCACGACGTCACTCGAACTCTACCGGAGAGTTCCCGTCGTCGGGGCGATCACATCGAAGTCGGATCGTCGCGCATCACGCGTTGGGCGAACTGCGGGTCGACATAAGCCTCGTATTCGAGCCGCGTTCGCGTCGCCCCGCACGACAGCATCGCGTCGCGCTTCCATTCGAGGCCGCCGCGCTGGATCATCGGGTTCACGCTCCAGACGCCGCTCGACTTGTATTCATCGAAGCACGCAGCGAGCACTGCCGGCGCCAGGTCGGGCAGGTAGCCGCCGACCACGCGCGCGAGCTCCGCACCTTCGTGCGCGGCGATCCACTTCTGGGTGCGGTAGAGCGCGCGCGTCATCCGCAACAACGTGTCGGGATTGCTCTGCACGAAGGCGCGCGTCGTGTTGAGCGTGGTGTAGCACGCAAGCCCGCGCTCGGCCGCCCGCGACCAGACGTGGCCCGCACCCTCGGCGACGAGCGCATGCGTGAACGGGTGGAATACCTGGATCACATCGACGTCGCCGGCGCGCAGCGCGGCGACGTTCTCGCCCATCGTGCGCTGCGGCGCACGCGTGAGCGAAGCCGGGTCGATCCCGGCGAGCACCAGGTCGCGCTGCAGGCAGATCCAGGGCGTCGGGACTTCGCTGACGGTCGCCAGCCGCTGTCCGACAAGGTCGTGGATCCTGAAGCCGGAGTTGGGCTTGCGCCCGACCAGGAAGAACGGGTCGCGTCCTACGACTTCGCAGAACGCGACCGAGTCCGCGGCGGGATCCTGGTCGCGCGCGATCATCAGGCGCATCGGCCCGCCCCAGGACACCTCCGCGCCACCGGCGGCGAGGATCTGGATGGTCTGGTCCGAGCTCGTGGGGGTGATCATGCTGACCTCGAGCCCCTCCGCACGATAGGCGCCCAGCGCTTCGGTGGCATAAAACGGCGCGTAGAACAGCGCGCGGAAGTTTTCGATCAGCGTCAGTTTCATTTCGTGTCCTCCGGCATCTTCGTTGCTTCGGTCGGCTAGTCATGTCGGCGCAGGCCGGTCTCGCGTATCGTGCTTGGCCTCGCTCCTACAGTTTCCGGTTTCCCCATGCCCGAGCGCATCGTCGCAAGCACCTGCAAGGAATGTTCCGTCCGCTGCGGATCGCTGATCCATGTCGACGGCGACACGGTCACGCGTATCCGCGGTAACCCCGACCATCCGGGCTCGCGGGGTGCATTCTGCATCAAGGGCGTCCACGGCCCGGTCGTCGCGCGCGAGCATCCCGATCGCCCGCTTCACCCGATGCGTCGAATCGGCGCGCGCGGCGAAGGCAAGTGGGAACGGATCAACTGGGAGAGCGCATTCACTGAGATCGCCGAGCGTCTGGGCGAGGTGAAGGGAACGCACGGCCCCTGCGCGATTGCCGGTGCGGTGTCGAATCACTTCGTCAGTCGCGGCCTGGCGATGACCCAGCTTCTGCGCAGTATCGGTTCGCCCAACTACATGATCAACCAGGACCTCTGCCAGGGCGGCCGTTACACCGCGGCGATGCTGACCGGCGTCGGCGCGCAGCCGGGCAACGAGATCGAACGCACCCGGTGCATCCTGGTCGTCGGCAAGAGCCCGTCGGACTCGAGCGTGGTGCAGTGGATGCACATCAAGGCGGCGAAGCAGCGCGGCGTGAAACTGATCGTGATCGATCCGCGCCGCACGCAGATCGCCCGCATGGCAGACCTCTGGCTGCAGCTGAAGCCGGGCACCGACGCCGCGCTCGCGCTCGGCATGATCAACGTGATGTTCGCCGAATCGCTGATCGACGAGGCGTTCGTCGCGCAGTGGTGCATCGGCACCGAACGCCTGCGCGAGCGCGCCAGCCGCTATCCGCTCGCGACTGTCGCCGCGATCACCGGCGTCGATGCCGACCGGATTGCGGCTGCCGCGCGCCTGTTTGCGACCGAGACACCCGGCTGCATGGTGCTTGGCCACGGCGTCGACGCGCAGGCCAATGGCGTGGGCACGGTGATGGCCTTCCATGCGTTGCTGGCGCTGACCGGCAACATCGAGCGGGAAGGCAGCAACCGCTTCGCCAAGCCGATGCCCGGCTTCAAGGACTACTACAGCATCCTCAACGATACGCACTTCCGCATGCCGGCCGACAGGGAAGCGCAGATCATCGGCGCCGCGCAGTTTCCGTTCTGGTCGGGGCCGCAGAGCTGGTCGAAGTCGGCGCATAACCCGTCACTGATCCACGCGATTCGCACGTCGGAACCGTACCCGGTGCGCGCGCTGTACGTGAGCGGGGTCAACATCGTCTGCACGTATCCCGACATCGGCAGCACGATCGATGCACTGAAGCGCCTCGACCTGCTGGTGGTGGCGACCGATCACGTGACACCCACCGCCGAGCTGGCCGACTACCTGCTGCCGAAAACGACGCTGCTCGAAGAGGAAGACGTGTCGGGCGATCCGGGCGGACCCTGCCTCGCGGTGGTGCAGCGCGCCGTCACGCCCCGGGGCGAGGCGCGCACCGATGTCGAGATCGCGGTGGGGTTGCGCGACGCGCTGCGTGCCCGCGGTCTGCTCGACTTCGAGCTGCTGCCGTGGAACTCGCATCGCGAGCTGATCGACTTCCAGCTTGCGTCCACCGGGATCGACTTCGACACGCTCTGCAAGACCGGGTTCACGCCGATCGCGTTTGGCTATCGCGAGTATCTGCAGAAGGGTTTCAAGACGCCGAGCGGCAAGATCGAGCTGAGTTCCGAGCGCCTCGAGGCCTCCGGGTTCGATGCCATGCCCGCGTACCGCGCCCCGGAGTACACCCGGAACGATGCCGAGTTCGACCTGGTGCTGCTGACCGGGATCCGCAGCATGACGTTCCACCATTCGCGCTTCCGCAATCATCGATGGGCGCGCAACGTGCAGAGCGCCCCCGAACTGCGCATCCACCCGGAGACTGCCGCGGGCTACGGTCTGCGCAAAGGCGATTGGGTCTGGCTCGAGACGCCGAGCCGGGCCGGGCGCGTGCTGCTCGAGCTGTGGTTGACCGAAGACATGCCGCACGACGTGGTCGCGACCGGGATGGGTTGGTGGTATCCGGAGATGTC
Source organism: Burkholderiales bacterium (assembly GCA_014379045.1). GTDB lineage: Bacteria > Pseudomonadota > Gammaproteobacteria > Burkholderiales > CAIKXV01 > CAIKXV01. Next base: position 9,436 of record JACMMK010000507.1, on the reverse strand, counting down.
CGGCGCCGACCATGGTGCGCTGACGTTCAACATCGACGCGGCATTGAGCTATGGACCGCCGTGGGATCCGATCTCGGGGTCGCCGGAGGCGCGCAACAGCGCCTGCCGCATCGTGCGCGCCGACCCGGCCGAGATCGAAACGCTCGGCGGAGATTTCGTGAAGGAGCCAATGCGTGCATCGTAGTCGACGCACTGCCGCCCTCGCACTCGGCGTGTTCGCGCTCGCGTGCGCCGGTGAAGAGGTCGGGGCCCAGGCCTACCCATCGAAGCCACTGCGCGTCATCGTGCCCTATCCGCCCGGCGGCGGCGTCGACGCGATCGCGCGCGCTGTGGCACCCCGACTCTCCGAACGTCTTGCGCAGCCGGTGGTGATCGACAATCGCGGCGGCGCAGGCGGAAACATCGGCACGGAGATCGCAGCGCGCACCGCGCCCGACGGGTACACGCTGATGATGGGCGCCGCGGCGCTCGCGATCAATGCGAGCCTGTACGCGAAACTCTCGTTCGATCCGGTCAGGGACTTCACGCCGATTTCGCTGCTCGCCTCGACCCCGAACATCGTCACCGTGCACCCGTCGATGCCGGTGAAGACGTTGCGCGAACTGATCGCGCTCGCGCGCACGACGCGCGGGGGCATCAACTACGGGTCGGCGGGCAACGGCACCACCTCCCATCTGGCGGGCGAACTGCTGCGATCGATGGCGAAGATCGACCTCGTGCACATTCCGTACAAGGGCACGACCGGTGCGCTGACCGCACTGGTCGGCGGTGAAGCACCGTTGATGCTCGCGCCGGCGCTGACGGTTCTGCCGCAGATTCAGGCGGGCAAGCTGCGGGCGCTCGCCATCACCAGCAGCAAGCGCTCGAGCGTGCTCCCGGACCTGCCCACGGTCGCGGAGTCGGGCTTGCCGGGTTTCGAGGCGAGCCAGTGGTATGGGGTACTACTCCCTGTGGGTGCAGCGCCGGAGATCGTCGATCGGCTGAATCGGGAGATCGTGGCCGTACTGAAACTGCCTGAGGTGTCGCAGGCACTCGCGCGCGACGGGTCGATTCTCGTGGGCAGCAGTGCATCGGAATTCTCGACATACCTGAAGAGCGAAATCGACAAGTGGGCGAAGGTGGTGAAGGCCTCGGGCGCGCGGGTGGATTGATCAGCGCACTTCCGCGCGCTTCGCTGTCCAGGCGCGAAGGCGTTTCGACCGTGGCGCTCGGTCGTCAGCCTGCAGCCTCGACCGGCTGCAGCCCCTCCGAGAACGCACCGAAGTCTTCGATTCGCTCCACGTCGAGCAGTCCCTCGAGCAGATGCCGGGTGCGCGCATCGCCCCAAATCGGGGTGCCGAGCGCGCGGAACTTCTGCTTCAGCTCGTCATCGGAGTGCGGCGCCGCCGGCTCGCCGCGGGTGATCGTGCAATGGCCTTCGTACGTCGACCCGTCGTGCAGCACGATCTTCAGGTCGACCGGCTGTTCTGCGGGGTACCGGTGCGTGAACGACGCGTCCGCCTGCAGATCGACGCGCGCGGCCAGCGCCTGGATCTCAGGGTTGTCGACCGCGCTTTGCTCGAATGCGGCAAGGCTCGATCCGCCGTGGTGGAGCAGGGTCGCCAGCGCGAACGGCACCGAGAAGCGCGCGCCGAAACTCGAGACCACCGACTTCTCCGCGAGCATCGCCGCGCGCGCATAGGCCTTGACCTCGATGCGCGCGATCGTCGCCGGCGCCAGGCGGCCGCCGGGTACCGCGCCGAGCAGGTCGAGCAGCGCATCGATCACCGAGTGCACATAGCGACCGGTCGGGTACAGCTTGAAGTAGTTGAGCGCGATCAGCCACTCCTCGCCCAGACCGTCGATCACGCGCTGCGGCTCGAAGTGATCGGCGTAGATCTTCCCGTACACGGTGCGAAAGCTGTCGACCTCGCCGGTGAAGCCGCACTCGACCAGACGCGCTGCAGTCAAGCCCATGTAGCCCGAATGCCCGGTGAAGATATTGCGCACGGTCGCGCCGTCGAGCAGGGTTTGTCGACTGGTGGCCATGCCCATGGTCGCCGCGACGTTGAGGACCTCGCGCATCTGTGCGGGGTCGAAGCCCCGCAGGCACGCCGCGGCGACGGCGGTGCCGATCACGCCGTAGGTGCCGTGCGGATGGATCGTCAGGTGCATCGCGCACGCCCGGCTGATACGCGCCGAGACCTCGTAGCCGAGCGCGATCGCACGCAACAGGTCGGCGCCGTTCGCGCCGAGGTGCTGCGCATAAGCCACCGCCCCGGGCACGATCTGAATCCCGGGGTGTCCATGCGAGTACAGGTTGCCTTCGTCGAGTTCGAGCCAGGTTCCGGCAGTGCCACCGAGGAGTGCCGCATCGAGGGGATCGGCGCGTCGCGACGTGCCGATCACCCAGGCGCGCCCGGGCCCGCGACCTTCACAATGTCGGGCCGCGAACGCGCGCATCTCGGGCTGCTGCATGCCGGCCGCGATCACCGGCACGCAGTCGGCGAGGATCCAGCGTGCCTTGTGCAGCGCCGCCGGCGACAGCGCGCGCAGCGGCGTGCGCGCGGCGAAGTCGGCGAGGGTGAGCAGCCAGTCAGGGGGAGTGCGATCGCTCATCACGCGCGCCTATTCTGCGTTGGCGAGGTTCAGTTCCTTCTTCGACCCGAAGTAGTTCTTCATCACCGCGGCGTGGTATTCGATCGCATCGCAATCGCGCGCGGGCCGGCGTTCATGATCGAAGTGCCCGAAGCGATCGGTGCCGCGCACGAGCATCCCGGTGAGGCGCGTCTTGCCGGTGAACCGGCACCGCGTCGGGATGTAGCTGATGCCCACACCGAGGCGCCGGTCATCCGAGCGGTTCGGCTCGGAGCCGTGGATCGCCAACGTATGATGCAGCGAGAACTGGCCCGCCTGCAGCGGCATGCGCACCGCGCTCGATTCGTCGATCGTCGTGTCGACGGCCTGACGGCGCGGCAACATGTGATTGCCCACGCCCTCGCGGATGCTGTGGCGATGTATACCCGAACGATGACTTCCGGGGATCACCCGAACGCAGCCGCTCTGTTCAGAACTTGTCGACAGGGCGATCCACGCGGTGACCTGTTCCTTCGGCTCGAGCCCGAAGTACGATGCATCCTGGTGCCAGTCGACGAACGCCCCGTCGTGCGCGCCCTTGAGCCACAGCGTCAAGGTGTAGATGAGGATGTCCTCGCCGATCAGGTCCTCGATCGCATCGAGCACCCGCGGATGACGCGCGAGTTCGTCCACCCAGGGGAAGAGCAGATGCGACTTCGAGCCGAGTCCGCCGATCTTCAACGCACCGAACTCGCGCTCGGACGCTTCGAGGCGGGCTCGATAGCCGAGCGCCTCGCTCGGTGACATCGCCGTGAGCGGCGAAAGGTAGCCTTCCTGCCTGAACTGCTCGATCTGTTCTGCGCGCAGGTACTTCATCGGCTGGTCTCCCTCGGTACATCACACAGGCTGCGCCGGGGCACGGCGATCTACTGGATGCGCGCGCCCGACGCTTTGACGACTTCGGCCCACTTCGCCGTCTCGGCGCGAAGGAAGGCACTGAACTCCTCGGGCGTATTGCCGATCACCGTCAACGATTGTTCCTCGAGCGAGCGCCGCAGTTCCGCGCTCTTGAGCAGCGCCACGATCTCCCCGTTCAATCGGGTGATGACGGCAGCCGGCGTTCCCGCGGGCACCATCACGCCGTTCCAGGTACTGACCTCGTAGCCCTTGACGCCCGATTCGCTCACCGGCGGCGTGTCGGGCATGCTGGGCGAGCGCTGCAGGCTGCTCACCGCGATGCCGCGCAGCTTGCCCGACTTCACCATCGGGATCATCTCCGGCAGCGGGTTGATCATCAGGCTGATGCGCCCGCCCATCAGGTCGGCCATGCATTCGACCGAGCCCTTGTAGGGCACGTGAACGATGTCGATTTTCGCCATGCTCTTGAACAGTTCGCCGGCCAGGTGTGACGACGTGCCGTTGCCGGCCGAGCAGAAGTTGAGCGTGCCGGGCTGGGCCGTCGCGAGCGCGACGACTTCCTTCACGGTCTTCGCGCTCGTCGTCGGCGATACCACGAGAATCAATGGGGCCGAGGTCATCAGCGTCACCGGCGCGAGATCCTTCAGCGGGTCGTAGCTCAACTTCGCGTACAGCGACGGATTGATCGCAAGCCCGGGGAAGCCGGTAAGCAGCGTGTAGCCGTCCGCGGGTGCACGCGCGACGAAATCGGCCGCGATGTTGCCGCCTGCGCCGGCGCGGTTCTCGATGTTCACCGGCTGGCCGAGCGCAGCACTCAGCCGCTGCGCGACCGCCCTGGCGACGATGTCGCTGGTACCGCCCGGGGCGAACGGTGCGACCCAGCGCAGCGGTTTCGACGGAAACGTCTGCGCCTGCGCGGCACCCGTGATGGCGAGTGCACATGCAACGATCATCGATGCGTGTTTCATCGGGCTCTCCCGTTCAGGTTGTCCGACCGGCGACGCAGCACGCGCCGGTCAATGGATGATGTAGCCCCCGTCGATCACGATGTCCTGCCCCTGCAGGAAAGCCGGCGCGGCCGAGGCCAGGAACACTGCGAGTTCGGCGATCTCCTCGGGGGTACCCATGCGCCCGCCCGGCAGATAGTGCGCGAACCGGGCATTGAGGTCGGCGGCCGGCCGGTCGCCGAGCACGGCGGGCGTGGCGATCGGGCCCGGGCTGATCGCGTTGACCAGGATGCCCTCGCGCCCGAGTTCGTAGGCCATCGACTTGGTCAAGTGGATGATCGCCGCCTTGGTGAGCCCGTAGAGCGCGCGACTCTGGTACGTCACATGGCCGAGCTGGCTCGCGATGTGGATGATGCGCCCGCCCCCCTGGCGCCGCATCATCGGCAACACCGCCTGGCTCGCGAAGAACGGTGCTGCGAGGTTGACCGAGACCACGCGGTCGAACTGATCGCGCGTGTACTCGCCGAACGGCACCGACGCGCGCGTGGCGGCGTTGTTGACCAGCACGTCGACGCGACCGAACAGCCGCTGCGCGGTCGCGATCATCTCGTCGGGCCCGTCGCGCAGACCCAGGTCGATCTGCGCGACCTCGACCCGCCCGGCACCGGGACACGCCGCACAGAGCGCGCGTGCTTCCTCGAGCTGCGCGGGCGACCCTTCAGCGACGAGCAGTATCGATGCGCCTTCTTCGGCCAGGCGTCGCGCGATCGCGCGCCCGATGCCGCCGGTCGACGAGGCACCGGTGACGATCGCGTACTTGCCGACGAGTGACGCCATGCCTGTTTCCTCTGCTCGCCGTTGCGCGCCGATCGAAGCACACGAGGTCGGCGGTTCAAGTGTGCACCATAGAATGCCCGACACGGCGGCGTGTCTCAAGGCCGAAGTGGCCACGCGGATTTCGTCGTTTCCTGCACATCGCTGCGGCAGGTGCCTGGAATGCGGCGGCGCGATCGCGCCGCGCGAGTGCTCGATCGATGTGGTTTGATGCACGGCTCACAAGAACAAGGGAGACCGATTGTCTATCGCGCGCGAGATCACGCTCGTCGTTACTTGCGAGCACGGGGGCCGGGAAGTGCCGGCAGCCTACGCCGATCTGTTTTCCGGTCGCGAAGCGCTGCTCGACAGCCATCGTGGCTGGGACCCGGGTGCACTCGAACTGGCGGCGCAGATGGCCGAGGCGCTTGGCGTCGCACTGTACGCGGGGACCACGACGCGGCTGCTCGTCGAACTGAACCGTTCGCTCGGCCACCGCCAGCTGTTCTCGGAGGTCACACGCCCGCTGCCGGCAGCGCTTCGGCAGGAGATCATCGCGCAACACTACCGACCGCATCGAGATCGGGTCGAAGGCGACGTCGGCCGGCAGGTAGCGGCGGGCAGGCGCGTGATCCATGTCGCATCGCACAGTTTCACCCCTAACCTCGACGGGGTCGAGCGCCGCGCCGACATCGGCTGGCTCTACGATCCGCTGCGCCCCGGAGAAGGCGCGTTTGCACGCGCCTGGATGCGTCACTTCGCGCAGCGGGACCCCGCCCTCCGCCTGCGCAGAAACTACCCGTACCGCGGCCGCAGCGATGGGCTGACTTCGCTGTTGCGCAAACGTTTTCCCGATGACGCCTACGTCGGCATCGAACTCGAAGTGAATCAGCGTTTCGTCGCAGCCGGTGGCGCGCCGTGGATACGCCTGCGCGCGGACCTTGTCGATTCGCTGGCGCTCACCCTGGTCGATGCGTCCACAGGCGCGACTTCCTGAGGGCAGCCGGGCGCCGGCCGATCCAGGCCGATTGCACCTGTCGACCCGCACCCGTCGCGCCGGGTATTCGACTACTGCCGGGCGCCCACGCGCGGCCGCACTACCACTCGAGCGAAGGCAACTCGCGGAACACCTTGCGCGTACCCGCCAGCCACTGCTGCGTCAGTGCGTCGAAGTAGATATCGTCGACATCGAACCGGCGCTTCATCGTCACGCGCAGACTGTCGCGCGAGTAGCACAGCAGATCGATCGGCCGGCCCACCGACAGGTTGCTGAGCATCGTCGAGTCGAACGACACCAGCACGCACTTGGTGGCGTCCTGCAGCGTCGCGCGCGAGGTGACCGCCAAATCGAGAATCGGTTTGCCGTACTTCGCCTCGCCGGTCTGCAGGAACGGCGTATCGGTACCCGCCTCGATGAAGTTGCCTTCGGCGTAGATGCGGAACAGGCGCATCTCTTCCCCGGCGATCTGGCCGCCGACGATGAACGAAGCGTTGAACGTGAGGCCGCCCGACTCGAGGAAGGGGCCGTCGCGGCGCTCGATGTGGCGCATCGCATCGGACACCAGGTTGGCCACGTCGAACATCGAGGCCGCGCTCCAGATGTGCGGCGGCTCGGCGCTGGCGCGCTTGCGCAGGACGTTGATCACTGCCTGGGTCGCTGCCAGGCCGCCGGAACTGAGCAGTACCAGCACCCGATCACCCGGGCGTTCGAACACCGTCATCTTGCAGAATTTCGCGTAATTGTCGACGCCTGCGTGGGTGCGCGAATCGCTGGCGAAGATCAGCCCCTCTTCGAGCTTGACGCCGACACAGTAGGTCATCCGAACGCGCCGCCGGTCGGGCATTGCGTAAACACCGCATTCGCCGTTTGCATCAGTCGGCCGGGACTTCGTCGGTCCAGACCTTGAAGCGCTGGAGGGTATTCGGGCCGAAGGTACTGGCGAGCGCGACATCGCAGGCGTCGCGGCCGCGCGCGATGAGGACGCGACCGATCCGCGGGGTGTTATTGCGCGGGTCGAAGGTGTACCAGCGATCGCCGAGGAATGCTTCGAACCAGCCCGCGAAATCCATCGGCCCATAGGGCGGTTCGGTGCCGATGTCGCCCAGGTAACCCGTGCAATACCGGGCCGGTATGTTCATGCAGCGGCAGAACGCAATGCCCAGATGCGCATAGTCGCGGCAGACCCCGAGCCCCTCGTTGTAGGCCTCGAGCGCGGTGCGTGTACGCCGCGCATGTTGATAGCCGAATGCGATGTGCCGGTGGACGAAATCGCAGATCGCCTGCACCCGCCCCCAACCCGTCGGACCGTTGCCGAACAGTTGCCAAGCGATGTCGGACAGTTGATCGGTCTCGCAATAGCGGCTGCCCAGCAGATAGACCAGGGTCGATTCGGGCAGATCTTCGACCGGCGTCTGCATCGCACTCGGCACCACGATGTCGGGGAGGCCCGAGTCGTTGACCAGCGCATCGGTGGTCAGCACGAACTGCCCCTGCGGCGCGACGACGCGGCTGCACCAGTTGCCGAAGAGGTCGCGATAGGCGCTCACCGGCACCGCCGGACGCGTCACCAGGTGATCGGGGCGGACCAGATCCGACACACGTGAGTAGTGGATGTTCAGCGCCAGGATCATCGGCGTCGGGCTGGGACACGCGTATTCCATTTCAAAACCGACGCGAATTTTCATGATCGCCGAGCAGGGTGCGGTGTCGCGGTGAAGTCCTGGCGCAGCCAGACTGTCGCGCGAAAATGCAGCGATCAGGGGCGCAGAACGGAGTTCGTTTCCTTCCGCGCTCGAGCCGCAGCGGCGCGTGGAGACGAGCGCAGACGACCGACTATACCCGCGGCGACGCGCGCCGGGTTCTCCCCTCGTTCGGGCACCGGGTGCGCCTGGGCGAGCTGCCTCAGTCGATCTTGACGTTCCCGGCCTTGATCACCTTGGTCCACAGGGCGATCTCGGTGGCGATGAAGCGCGCAAACTCCTCGGGCGTGGTACTCGGCGTCGGCTCGACCACATCGGCGCGCAAGCGCTCCTGCACGTCCGGGCGCTCCAGTACGCGCACCATCGTCTGGCTGAGCCGGGTGACCACTTCTTTCGACAGACCGACCGGACCGACCAGTCCGTACCAGGTGCTCGACGAAAACCCGGGAACGGTCTCGCCCATCGCCGGCAGGTCGGGTGCGGCGGTCGCACGTTTCGGGGTGGTCACGCCGAGCCCGCGCAGCCTGCCTGCGCGGATCTGTGGCACCGACGAAGCACCGGCTGCGAACGCCGCCTGGATATGCCCGCCCATCAGGTCGGCCATCGCTGGCCCATCGCCCTTGTACGGCACGTGTCCGAGCTTGATACCGGTCAACTGCTGCAGCAGCTCGCCCGACAGGTGCGGTGTGCCACCGATGCCCGAGGAACCGAAACTCACCGCGCCGGGATTGGCGCGCGCGTAATCGATCAGCTCTTTCAGCGTGGTGACCTTCGACGTCGGATTGACCAGCAGCACCAGTGGCCCGATGCCGATCAGGTTGATCGGCGTGATGCCCTTGATCGGGTCGAAGTTGAGTTTGTAGAGCGCGGCGCTGCTCGCGTAACTCGAGGGGATGAACAGCTGCGTGTAGCCGTCCGGATTCGCGCGCACCGCGAGTTCGGAACCGATCGTGCCCCCTGCGCCCGGACGATTGTCGAGCACGACCGACTGGCCGAGGTCTTCGGACATGCGCGGGGCGAGCAGGCGCGCGACGACATCGGTGCCGCCGCCGGGCGCGAAGGCGACGATCGCGCGGATCGGCTTCTCGGGCCATTTCCCTGCCCCCGCACCGGCGGCAGGCTGGGCCAGCACACCCACGCATACCGACGACAAAACGGCACAGGCAACCGGCACGACGACATGCATGGGACGCATCACGCTCCTCCTGGTATAGGTCGGGCTGTATCGCCCGATCCGCGTGCAGTGTAGCAGCGGGCCGTGCTCCGCCGCGACCCAGAGCACCGGCGTAGTGGAGACCTACGCAGAGGCTGCTCAATCAAATCACCTCCTTACCTACCACTGGCCCCGCGAGTCGAGAAAGATCGGCTAGCCTGTGCCCTGTCCATGCCAAAGTGTGCCGATGACCCTAGTCAAATCGAAACAGCGCGTTGCCGACCACGGGGAGGTCTTCACGCCTGCGTGGATGGTCGAAGCCATGCTCGAACTCGTCAAGGACGAAGCT